>NZ_JBNDIT010000019.1:0-86809 GCF_050434545.1 Comamonas sp. 4034
GCTCCTATCGCTATGGAAGAAGGTCTGCGCTTCGCTATCCGCGAAGGTGGCCGTACCGTTGGCGCTGGCGTGGTTGCCAAGATCATTGCGTAATCTTTGAGATCGTAGGGGTATAGCTCAATTGGCAGAGCGTCGGTCTCCAAAACCGAAGGTTGTAGGTTCGATTCCTACTGCCCCTGCCACTGAATAAGTGGAAAACCAAGCCCGCCAGACCATGGCGGGCTTCGGCGTCTTGAATGATGCCTATTTTTAAATCTGATTGTCGACATGGCTGCTACACAAGTTGAAACTGTTAGTTCTGGTGCGGACAAGCTCAAGCTGTTTGCCGTGGCAGTATTGGTCATTGCTGGTATTGCAGGTTTCTATCTGCTCTCCAAGCAAGGCTCGGTGGTGCAATGGGCTGTGTTGCTGGTGGGCTTGATTGCTGCTGCTGCAGTGTTCTTGGTGTCTGAGCCGGGTAAGCAGTTTGTTGGTTTTGCCAAGGATTCGTGGCGCGAAGTCAAGAAGGTTGTCTGGCCTTCGCGCAAAGAGACATTGCAGATGACGGCTTACGTGTTTGCGTTTGTTGTCGTCATGTCTTTGTTCTTGTGGATGACTGATAAAACGCTGGAGTGGGTTCTTTACGACCTGGTTCTGGGCTGGAGGAAGTAATGTCGAACGCAGACGAAACAATGAATACAGGCGCCGAGGCGCCTATCGGCGCTGTTAATCCAGATCTGCGTTGGTATATCGTTCACGCCTACTCGGGAATGGAAAAGGCGGTGGAGCGCAATATCCAGGAGCGCATCAATCGCTCGGACATGCAAAGCAAGTTTGGTCGCATCCTTGTGCCGACCGAAGAAGTGGTGGAAGTGCGTAATGGTCAGAAGAAGACCACGGAGCGCCGCCTGTTTCCGGGCTATGTGTTCGTTGAAATGGTGATGGATGACGACACCTGGCACTTGGTGAAGCACACCAGCAAGGTGACCGGCTTTGTGGGTGGTGCCAAGAATCGCCCGGCACCGATCTCTGAAGCGGAAGTGCAGAAGATCGTTCACCAGATGGAAGAGGGCTCCGAGAAGCCTCGTCACAAGATCGAGTTCATCGTTGGTGAACTGATCCGAGTGAAAGAGGGCCCTTTCACCGATTTCAATGGAACTGTGGAAGAAGTAAACTACGAAAAGAGTCGACTTCGCGTTTCTGTTATGATATTCGGCCGCTCAACTCCTGTTGAGCTCGAATTTGGTCAGGTTGAGAAGACGTAAGTCTTTTTTATTGAAAACCTGATTTCTTTTCAAGCACTTACGGACTCGGTGCCTAAACAGAGTCTTAACCCCGGGGAGCCTGTGCGATTGTTGTGCAGGCGTTTGTACCCGCAAGGAGCTAAAAATGGCAAAGAAAATTGTCGGCTTCATCAAGCTGCAAGTACCAGCTGGTAAGGCCAATCCATCGCCACCTATCGGTCCCGCACTGGGTCAGCGTGGTTTGAACATCATGGAATTCTGCAAGGCGTTCAACGCCCAGACCCAAGGTGTTGAACCAGGTCTGCCACTGCCTGTGGTGATCACCGCTTTTGCGGACAAGAGCTTCACCTTCGTGATCAAGACCCCACCTGCAACGGTGCTGATCAAGAAGGCTATCAAGCTGGACAAGGGTTCGTCCAATCCTCTGGCTAACAAGGTTGGCAAGATCACCCGCGCTCAGCTGGAAGAGATCGCCAAGACCAAGCTGAAGGACATGAACGCCGCTGATGTGGACGCAGCTGTGCGTACGCTGGCTGGTTCTGCCCGTTCCATGGGCGTTACGGTGGAGGGCCTCTGAGATGGCAAAGTTGACCAAGAAGCAAAAAGCCCTGCAAGGCAAGGTGGACACCACCAAGCTGTACGCATTCGCTGATGCAGTCGCTCTCGTCAAGGAAGCTGCGACGGCCAAGTTTGATGAATCCATCGACGTGGCAATTCAGTTGGGCGTGGATGCCAAGAAGTCGGACCAAGTGGTGCGTGGCGCCGTGGTGCTGCCTCATGGTACTGGCAAGACCACTCGCGTTGCCGTGTTTGCACAAGGCGCCAAGGCTGAAGAAGCCAAGGCTGCAGGTGCTGACGTGGTGGGTATGGACGACCTGGCTGCAGAAGTCAAGGCCGGCAACATGCCTTTCGACGTGGTGATCGCTGCTCCTGACGCCATGCGCGTTGTGGGTACCCTGGGTCAGATCCTGGGCCCACGTGGCCTGATGCCTAACCCCAAGGTTGGCACGGTGACCCCTGATGTTGCAACGGCTGTGAAGAACGCCAAGGCTGGTCAGGTGCAGTTCCGCGTTGACAAGGCTGGTATCGTTCACTCGACCATTGGCCGCCGTTCGTTCGAGAACGACAAGCTGCAAGGCAATCTGGCTGCACTGGTTGATGCTCTGAACAAGGCCAAGCCTGCTTCGAGCAAGGGCCTGTACCTGCGCAAGGTGGCGGTGTCGTCCACGATGGGTGTGGGCGTCCGTGTTGACGCACAAACCATCGCAGCGTAATTGCTAAAAAATCGTCAGACTGGCGCTTGGCGCCCGTCTGGTGTGGTGGGCTGCTATGGATTTTGAATAAATTTCCATGGTGGGCCATCCAAGACCGTTGGTGTGATGCAAGATCACTTAAATCCCTGGCCAACGCAGATGGCGATCCCGCTGCAGATGGATGAATTTCCAAAACAGTTGGTCGCTGCAACAAGAGCGCGCATGAGGGGCTTGCCCCGATTTGCGCATTTGAAGGAGTAGACCTTGAGTCTGAATCGCAGTGAGAAAGAAGCGGTCATCAATGAAGTGACCAGCCTCGCCGCTAAAGCTCAAACGCTTGTGTTCGCGGAATACCGCGGCATCACGGTCGCTGACATGACGAAGCTGCGTGTGGAAGCACGCAAGCAAGGCGTGACGCTGAGTGTTCTGAAGAACACCCTGGCTCGTCGCGCTGTTGCTGGCAGCAGCTTTGAAGTGGTGGCTGACCAGATGACCGGCCCGCTGATCTACGGTTTCTCTGAAGATGCAATCGCCGCTGCCAAAGTGGTGGCCGATTTCGCGAAGACCAACGACAAGTTGGTGATTCGCGGTGGTGCATTCGAAGGAAAGGCGTTGGACGCTAACAGCGTTAAGCAACTGGCAAGCGTGCCTTCCAAGGAAGTGCTGCTGGCCCAATTGTGTGGCTTGCTCATGTCGCCAATCTCGCGTACCGCCGTTGTGCTGGGCGCGCTGGCGGCCAAAAAGGGCGAAGGCGCCGAAGTTGCTGCAGCTTAAGCGCGGCAAAACCAACCGAAATTTTTAGGAAATCAAAATGGCATTCGATAAAGACGCATTCCTGACCGCCCTGGACAGCATGACTGTTCTGGAACTGAACGACCTGGTCAAGGCAATTGAAGAGAAGTTTGGCGTGAGCGCTGCTGCTATGGCCGCTCCTGCTGCTGGTGGTGGTGGCGGTGCTGCTGCTGCTGAAGAAAAGACCGAGTTCAACCTGGTGCTGGCTGAAGCTGGTTCCAACAAGGTTGGCGTGATCAAGGCCGTGCGTGAAATCACCGGTCTGGGTCTGAAGGAAGCCAAGGACATGGTCGACGGCGCTCCTAAGGTTCTGAAGGAAGCTATGCCTAAGGCTGACGCCGAAGCTGCTGCCAAGAAGCTGACCGAGGCTGGTGCAAAGGCCGAACTCAAGTAATTGAGGGCTTTTTCAAGGCTGGAGTACCCGAAAAGGTGCTCCAGCCTTTGGTGCTTCTGGAAAAGCCTTTGTACAGAGGCCACCACAAAACATTCTGATCAGATTGTTTTGTAGTGTTTTCTAACATCCGACACTAGAAAACCCCTTGGTTCGGGTGGTGTGCAATGCACCACCGTCTGCCATGGTTGGTAGTGGCCAACCCGCCAAGCTGCAGCCCCTTTGAGGGGTTTGTCGTCGAAGACCCAGGACTCATGTCTTTGCCCGGAGATCTCATGGCCTATTCTTACACCGAACGCAAGCGAATTCGCAAAAGTTTCGGCAGCCGCGATAGCGTGCTCGAAGTGCCTTACCTGTTGCAAATGCAAAAAGATGCTTATACGGCATTCTTGCAATCAGGCACGGCCCCCAAAAAACGTACTGACGAAGGCCTGCAAGCGGCTTTCACTTCTGCCTTCCCGATTGTCTCCCACAACGGCTTCGTGGAAATGAAGTTTGTGGAGTACAACCTGGCCAAGCCAGCGTTTGACGTGCGCGAATGCCAGACCCGTGGTCTGACCTTCTCCTCGGCTGTGCGTGCCAAGGTGCAATTGATCATTTACGACCGTGAGTCCTCCACGCCGCAGTCCAAGGTGGTCAAGGAAGTGAAGGAGCAGGAAGTCTACATGGGCGAAGTGCCCCTGATGACCGACAAGGGCTCGTTCATTGTCAACGGTACCGAGCGTGTGATCGTCTCGCAGCTGCATCGCTCGCCAGGCGTGTTCTTCGAACACGACAAGGGCAAGACCCACAGCTCGGGCAAGCTGCTGTTCTCGGCGCGCATCATCCCTTACCGCGGTTCGTGGCTCGACTTCGAGTTCGATCCCAAGGACCTGCTGTACTTCCGCGTGGACCGTCGCCGCAAGATGCCGGTGTCGATCCTGCTGAAGGCCATTGGCATGACGCCTGAGTCGATCCTGGCGACCTTCTACGAAAACGACAATTTCCGTCTGATGGATAGCGGCGCGCAAATGGAGTTTGTGGCCGACCGTCTGAAGGGTGAAGTTGCGCGTTTCGACATCACCGACAAATCGGGCAAGGTGGTGGTGGCGAAGGACAAGCGCATCACCGCGCGCCACACCCGCGAACTGGAACAATCGGGCACCCAATTTGTCAGCGTGCCAGAAGACTTCCTGCTCGGTCGCGTGGTTGCCAAGAACATCGTTGACCCCGATACCGGCGAGATCATTGCCAAGGCCAACGAAGAGCTGACCGAAGCGCTGCTCAAGAAGCTGCGCAGCGCCGGCATCAAGGATCTGCCTTGCATCTACACGAATGAGCTGAGCCACGGCGCCTACATTTCGCAGACGCTGCGTACCGACGAAACCGTGGACGAGTTCGCTGCCCGCGTAGCCATCTATCGCATGATGCGCCCCGGCGAGCCGCCAACGGAAGATGCGGTGCAGGCGCTGTTCCAGCGTTTGTTCTACAACGAGGACACGTACGACCTGTCGCGCGTGGGCCGCATGAAGTTCAACGCCAAGATCGGTCGCAATACGCCGACGGGCCCGATGGTGCTGTCCAACGAAGACATCCTGGAAGTTGTGAAGATTCTGGTGGATCTGCGCAACGGCAATGGCGAAGTCGACGACATCGACCACCTGGGCAACCGTCGCGTGCGCTGCGTGGGTGAGCTGGCCGAAAACCAGTTCCGCACCGGTCTGGCGCGTATCGAGAAGGCTGTGAAGGAGCGTCTGGGCCAGGCAGAGCAAGAGCCTCTGATGCCTCACGACCTGATCAACAGCAAGCCGATTTCGGCTGCGCTGAAGGAATTCTTCGGCGCTTCGCAGCTGTCGCAGTTCATGGACCAGACCAACCCGCTGGCAGAAATCACGCACAAGCGTCGTGTTTCCGCTCTGGGCCCAGGCGGTCTGACCCGCGAGCGTGCAGGCTTTGAAGTGCGTGACGTGCACGTGACCCACTATGGCCGCGTCTGCCCGATCGAAACGCCTGAAGGTCCGAACATCGGCCTGATCAACTCGCTGGCCCTGTACGCTCGCCTGAACGAATACGGCTTCATCGAAACGCCATACCGCCGCGTGGTGGACGGCAAGGTCACGAACGAGATCGATTACCTGTCTGCCATCGAAGAAGGCAAGTATGTGATCGCTCAGGCCAATGCCGAGCTGGACAAGGACGGTCGCCTGACGGGTGACCTGGTGTCTGCCCGTGAGAACGGGGATTCGACCCTGCTGTCGGCCGAGCGCGTGCAGTACATGGACGTGTCGCCTGCGCAGATCGTGTCGGTGGCTGCCTCGCTGATTCCTTTCCTGGAACACGATGACGCGAACCGCGCGTTGATGGGTGCCAACATGTCGCGCCAGGCCGTGCCTGTGCTGCGTCCTGAAAAGCCCATGGTCGGTACCGGTATCGAGCGCGTCGCTGCCGTGGACTCGGGTACGGTAGTGACCGCTACCCGTGGCGGTATCGTTGACTACGTGGATGCGACCCGTATCGTGATCCGCGTGAACGACGAAGAAGCGGTGGCCGGTGAAGTGGGTGTGGACATCTACAACCTCATC
This sequence comes from Comamonas sp. 4034, assembly GCF_050434545.1. Classification (NCBI taxonomy): domain Bacteria; kingdom Pseudomonadati; phylum Pseudomonadota; class Betaproteobacteria; order Burkholderiales; family Comamonadaceae; genus Comamonas; species Comamonas sp. 4034. The sequence goes on from NZ_JBNDIT010000019.1 coordinate 6,221, forward strand.
AAGTACCAGCGCTCCAACCAGAACACCAACATTCACCAGCGCCCTGTCGTCAAGCGTGGTGACACGCTGGCCAAGGGCGATGTGATCGCCGATGGTGCATCGACCGACCTGGGCGAAATCGCCATTGGTCAGAACATGCTGATCGCGTTCATGACCTGGAACGGCTACAACTTCGAAGACTCGATCCTGATCTCCGAACGCGTGGTTGCAGAAGACCGCTATACCTCGATCCACATTGAAGAACTCGTGGTGATGGCTCGCGATACCAAGTTGGGTGCCGAAGAAATCACGCGCGACATTCCGAACCTGTCCGAGCAGCAACTCAACCGCCTCGACGAGTCCGGCATCATTTACGTGGGTGCAGAAGTACAGCCTGGCGATGTGCTGGTGGGCAAGGTCACGCCAAAGGGCGAGACCACGCTGACGCCTGAAGAGAAGCTGCTGCGCGCCATCTTCGGCGAGAAGGCATCCGATGTGAAGGACACCTCACTGCGTGTGGATCAGGGCTCGCAAGGTACCGTGATCGACGTGCAGGTCTTCACCCGTGAAGGCATCCAGCGCGACAAGCGTGCTCAGCAGATCATCGACGATGAACTCAAGCGCTTCCGTCTGGACCTGAACGACCAGTTGCGTATCGTTGAAGCCGACGCGTTTGATCGTATTGCCAAGCTGCTGAACGGCCGCGTGGCCAACGGTGGTCCGCAAAAGCTGGCCAAGGGCACGAAGATCGACAAGGCGTATCTCGACAGCGTGGAGAAATTCCACTGGTTCGACATTCGCCCAGCCGAAGACGACGTGGCTGCACAGCTGGAGTCCATCAAGAACTCCATCGAGCAGCAGCGCCATAACTTCGACCTGGCGTTCGAAGAAAAGCGCAAGAAGCTCACGCAAGGTGATGAGCTGCCTGCCGGCGTGCTCAAGATGGTCAAGGTGTACCTGGCCGTCAAGCGCCGCCTGCAGCCAGGCGACAAGATGGCCGGCCGCCACGGTAACAAGGGTGTGGTCTCCAAGATCGTGCCGGTGGAAGACATGCCATTCATGGCAGATGGCACCACCGCCGACATCGTGCTGAACCCGCTGGGCGTGCCATCGCGCATGAACATCGGCCAGGTGCTGGAAGTCCATCTGGGCTGGGCAGGCAAGGGTCTGGGCCAACGCATCGGCGACATGCTGCAGGCCGAAGCCCGCGCTACCGAAGTGCGCTCCTTCCTGGAAGAGGTGTACAACAGCCGCGGTCGCAAGGAAGATCTCAAGCAGCTGTCTGACGAACAGGTCATGGCCATGGCCGAAAACCTGAAGAACGGTGTGCCATTCGCAACGCCAGTGTTCGACGGTGCTTCGGAACAGGAAATCAAGGACATGCTGAAGCTGGCATACCCTGATGACATCCAGGCACGCAAGGGCCTGACCGAGCCACGCACGCAGGCTTATCTGTATGACGGCCGCACCGGTGAGCGCTTCGAGCGTCCCACCACGATCGGCTACATGCACTACCTGAAGCTGCACCATCTGGTCGACGACAAGATGCATGCCCGCTCCACCGGTCCTTACTCGCTGGTGACGCAGCAACCTCTGGGCGGCAAGGCCCAGTTCGGTGGCCAGCGTTTCGGTGAAATGGAAGTGTGGGCGCTGGAAGCTTATGGCGCCGCCTATGTGCTGCAGGAAATGCTGACCGTGAAGTCCGATGACGTGCAAGGCCGTACCAAGGTGTACGAGTCCATCGTCAAGGGCGAACACGCCATCGAAGCCGGCATGCCGGAATCGTTCAATGTTCTGGTCAAGGAAATCCGTTCCTTGGGCCTGGACATCGAACTGGAACGTTCTTAATTTGAAGGGGGTAAGAGTCTATGAAATCGCTACTCGACCTGTTCAAGCAATTCACGCCTGATGAGCATTTCGATGCCATCAAGATCGGCCTGGCTTCGCCCGAAAAGATCCGTTCGTGGTCTTTCGGTGAAGTGAAGAAGCCCGAGACCATTAACTACCGTACCTTCAAGCCAGAGCGCGACGGTCTGTTCTGCGCCAAGATCTTTGGCCCGATCAAGGACTACGAATGCCTGTGCGGCAAGTACAAGCGTCTGAAGCACCGCGGCGTGATCTGCGAGAAGTGCGGCGTTGAAGTCACCCAGACCAAGGTGCGCCGCGAACGCATGGGCCACATCGATCTGGCCGCGCCTTGCGCCCACATCTGGTTCCTGAAGTCGCTGCCTTCGCGTCTGGGCCTGGTGCTCGACATGACGCTGCGTGACATTGAGCGCGTGCTGTACTTCGAAGCGTATGTGGTGACCGACCCCGGCATGACCCCGCTGAAGAAGTTCAGCATCATGTCGGAAGACGAATACGACAAGAACGTCGAAGAGTACGGTGATGAGTTCGTTGCCAAGATGGGCGCCGAAGGTATCAAGGACCTGCTCGAAGGCATCGAAATCGATGCGGAAATCGAGCGTCTGCGCAATGACCTGACCGGCTCCGAAGTCAAGGTCAAGAAGAACGCCAAGCGCCTGAAGCTCCTGGAAGCGTTCAAGAAGTCCGGTATCAAGCCCGGCTGGATGGTGATGGAAGTGCTGCCTGTGCTGCCTCCCGATCTGCGTCCGCTGGTGCCGCTGGACGGTGGCCGCTTTGCGACCTCCGACCTGAACGACCTGTACCGCCGCGTCATCAACCGCAATTCGCGTCTGCGCCGCCTGCTGGAGCTGAAGGCTCCGGAAATCATCGCGCGCAACGAAAAGCGCATGCTGCAGGAAGCCGTCGACTCGCTGCTGGACAACGGCCGCCGTGGCAAGGCCATGACGGGCGCGAACAAGCGCGCGTTGAAGTCGCTGGCTGACATGATCAAGGGCAAGAGCGGCCGCTTCCGCCAGAATCTGCTGGGCAAGCGCGTCGACTACTCGGGTCGTTCGGTCATTACCGTGGGCCCAACGCTCAAGCTGCACCAGTGCGGCCTGCCCAAGCTGATGGCGCTGGAGCTGTTCAAGCCTTTCATCTTCGCGCAGCTCGAAGCGCGTGGCATCGCCACGACCATCAAGGCCGCCAAGAAGGAAGTGGAAACCGGCACACCGGTGGTGTGGGACATTCTGGAAGAGGTGATCCGCGAGCATCCGATCATGCTCAACCGGGCGCCTACGCTGCACCGTCTGGGTATCCAGGCGTTCGAGCCTATCTTGATTGAAGGCAAGGCTCTGCAACTGCACCCGCTGGTCTGCGCGGCTTTCAACGCCGACTTCGACGGTGACCAGATGGCTGTGCACGTTCCCCTGTCGGTGGAAGCGCAGATGGAAGCCCGCACCTTGATGCTGGCCTCCAACAACGTGCTGTTCCCCGCTTCGGGCGAGCCTTCGATCGTTCCTTCTCAGGACGTGGTGCTGGGCCTGTACCAGGCGACCCGCGAGAAGATCAACGGCAAGGGCGAAGGCATGGTGTTCGCGGATCTGGGCGAAGTGCAGCGCGCACTGGACGCCGGTGAAGCCGAGCGCGCAGCCAAGATCAGCGTGCGTCTGACCGAGTGGAGCAAGAACAAGGCCACCGGTGAGTTCGAGCCATCGACCAAGCTGGTGGAAACCACCGTTGGCCGCGCACTGCTGTCCGAGATCCTGCCCAAGGGCATGCCCTTCTCGACGATCAACAAGACGTTGAAGAAGAAGGAAATCTCCAAGCTGATCAACATCTCGTTCCGCAAGTGTGGTCTGAAGGAAACCGTGGTGTTCGCCGACAAGCTGCTGCAAAACGGCTTCCGTCTGGCAACGCGCTCCGGTATCTCGATCGCCATCGGCGACATGCTGGTGCCTCCGCAGAAGGCGGAAATCATCGGTCGCGCCGAAGCCGAGGTCAAGGAGATCGAACAGCAATACGTCTCGGGTCTGGTGACCTCGGGCGAGCGCTACAACAAGGTCGTGGACATCTGGGGCAAGGCCGGTGACGAAGTCTCCAAGGTCATGATGGCTCAGTTGGCCAAGGAAAAGGTGGTGGACCGCCATGGCAAGGAAGTCGATCAGGAATCGTTCAACGCGATTTACATGATGGCCGACTCCGGTGCCCGTGGCTCTGCTGCCCAGATCCGTCAGCTGGCTGGTATGCGTGGTCTGATGGCCAAGCCTGATGGCTCCATCATCGAGACGCCGATTACCGCGAACTTCCGCGAAGGCCTGAACGTGTTGCAGTACTTCATCTCCACGCACGGCGCCCGTAAGGGTCTGGCCGACACGGCGTTGAAGACCGCAAACTCGGGTTACCTGACCCGTCGTCTGGTGGATGTGACGCAGGATCTGGTCATCACCGAGACCGACTGCGGTACGCACAACGGCACGCTGATGCGCGCGGTTGTGGAAGGTGGTGAAGTGATCGAGTCGCTGCGCGACCGTATCCTCGGCCGTACTGCGGCTGACGAAGTGCTGCACCCCGAAACCCGCGCAGTGCTGGCCAAGGCTGGCGATCTGCTGGACGAAGACCTGATCGAAGAGCTCGAAGCTGCTGGCGTCGATGAAGTGAAGGTGCGCACGGCGCTGACCTGCGAAACGCGCTTTGGCCTGTGCGCAACCTGCTATGGCCGCGACCTGGGCCGTGGCGGCATGATCAACCTCGGCGAGGCCGTCGGTGTGATCGCTGCCCAGTCCATCGGTGAACCAGGCACGCAGCTGACCATGCGTACCTTCCACATTGGTGGTGCCGCATCGCGTGCTGCCGTGGCGTCGAGCGTGGAAGCCAAGTCCAATGGTGTGGTCGGCTTCAACGCCGCCATGCGCTACGTGACCAACAACAAGGGCGAACTGGTGGTGATTTCGCGTTCGGGCGAGATCGTGATCCAGGACGAGTATGGCCGCGAGCGCGAGCGTCACAAGCTGCCTTATGGCGCAACGCTCACCGTCAAGCCTGATCAGCAGATCAAGGCCGGTACGATCCTTGCGAACTGGGACCCACTGACCCGACCCATCATTACCGAATACGCCGGCCAGGTGAAGTTCGAGAATGTGGAAGAAGGTCTGACGGTGGCCAAGCAGGTCGACGAAGTGACCGGTCTGTCCACGCTGGTGGTGATCGATCCGAAGCACCGTGGCTCTGCCAAGGTGGTGCGTCCACAGGTCAAGCTGGCCGATGCCAATGGCCAGGAAGTCAAGATCCCTGGTACCGACCATGCAGTGACGATCGGCTTCCAAGTCGGCGCTCTGTTGCAGGTGCGTGATGGCCAGGAAGTGGGCCCCGGCGAAGTGCTGGCACGTATCCCGATGGAAGGCCAGAAGACCCGCGACATTACCGGTGGTCTGCCACGCGTGGCCGAGCTGTTCGAGGCCCGTACGCCGAAGGACAAGGGTGCGCTGGCAGAAATGACCGGCACCATCTCCTACGGCAAGGAAACCAAGGGCAAGGTGCGCCTGCAGATCACCGATCTGGAAGGCAAGGTCTGGGAAGAGCTGGTTCCGAAGGAACGCAACATCCTGGTGCACGAAGGTCAGGTGGTGAACAAGGGCGAACTGATCGTCGATGGTCCAGCCGATCCGCAGGACATCCTGCGTCTGCTGGGCATCGAAGAGCTGTCGCGCTACATCGTTGACGAAGTGCAGGATGTGTACCGTCTGCAGGGTGTGAAGATCAATGACAAGCACATCGAGGTGATCGTTCGCCAGATGCTGCGCCGCGTCGTGATCGAAGCCCCAGGCGATACCACCTACATCCAGGGCGAGCAGGTGGAGCGTTCCGAGGTGCTCAACACCAACGAAGCAGCGCAGCGCGATGGCAAGATCCCTGCAACGTATTCGAACGTGTTGCTGGGTATCACCAAGGCTTCGTTGTCGACCGACTCCTTCATCTCGGCCGCTTCCTTCCAGGAAACGACCCGCGTGCTGACCGAGGCTGCCATCATGGGCAAGCGCGACGAGCTGCGTGGCCTGAAGGAAAACGTCATCGTGGGTCGCCTGATCCCTGCCGGTACCGGTCTGGCTTACCACCAGGCTCGCAAGGCCAAGGACGAGATGGACGAGGCCGAGCGCCGCGCCATCGCCGATGCGGAAGCTGCTGAGCTGGCTGCTGCGTCGGAAGAAGTCACGGCTTCTACCGATGGCGCTGCTGCAGACCCTGCAGCGGACTAAGGCGTCAAACATCTGGCAGGCGCAGCCTGCCAGATGCGGATCCCGGAAGACCCGTAATTTCGCGCAGCGGAGTTACGGGTTTTTTATGTTTTATGCGCATGACGCATGTCCGGAATCCATCCGGACTATTCAATAATCAGCAATTTCACGGGCAGATGGCAGCTTGCATCTGTTCCTTTATGGCATGAACCAGGCATCTCGCAAACCCCATCCCTCCCGTGCTGCAGACGCATCGACCCAGGGCCCCAGCTTGGCAGAGCAACTGGTGGCGGTGGCTCGCGCCTTGCAGGACGTGCGCCAGGGGCAGTCAGCCCGGGCTGTGCTCGCGGGCGTGGACGCACCTTTGCGTGCGGGCGTGCAGGCCTTGCTGATGGATGTACTGCGCGTATTGGGCACAGCCGAGGCAGTGCGCACCGAACTGGCTGCACGCAAGCCAGCGGCTGCAGCCGATGCACTGCTGTGCACTGCGCTGGCGCTCCTGCTGCCTGATACGCCACGCTATGACGGATTTACACTGGTGAACCAGGCGGTTGAAGCGGCGAAAAAACGTTCGGCCACCAGATCGCAATCGAATTTCATCAATGGCTGCCTGCGCACCTTTCTGCGAGAAAGAGACGATCTGCTCGGTGCCGTTGCTGCGGACCCGATCGCAAGATACAACCATCCGCAATGGTGGCTGGAGCGCCTGAAAAAAGACTATCCCAAGGACTGGCAGGCCATCATCACCGCCAACAACTCCCAGGCACCGATGGCATTGCGCGTCAACCTGCAGCGCAGCAGTCGGCCGAATTATCTGTCGCTGCTGGAGCAAGCCGGTGTCGCTGCGGTTGCAGGGGTGGGCGAAGCAGGCATCATTCTGGCCAAGGCCGTACCGGTGGAGTACTTGCCGCATTTTGCGGATGGCTGGGTATCGGTGCAAGACAGTGCAGCACAAATGGCCGCACCACTGCTGCTGAGCGGCCTGCTGCCGCTTGATGGCGCAACGCTGCACGTGCTCGACGCCTGTGCCGCGCCAGGCGGCAAGACGGCGCATCTGCTGGAATCCGCGCCAACGCCGAAGAGTTTGGATGTCGTGGCGCTGGAGATAGATGCAAAGCGCGCGGAGCGCATTGACGGCACCTTGCAGCGTCTGGGCCTGGCCGCCGATGTGGTGGTCGCCAGTGCTGAAGATGTGGCAACCTGGCTGCCTGTGGTACAGGCGCGCCATGGTGTGCAACAGTTTGATGCCATTTTGCTGGATGCACCGTGCTCTGCTTCGGGCATTGTGCGCCGCCAGCCGGATGTGCGCTGGCTGCGCCGCAGTGGTGATATTGCGCAGTTGGCGACCATCCAGCGCCAGTTGCTCGATGCACTGTGGCCGCTGGTGGCACCGGGTGGACGGCTGCTGTATTGCACTTGCTCGGTGTTTCGCGAAGAAGGGGAAGACCAGATCGTGCGTTTCCTGCAGACCTGGCCAGAGGCCAAGCGCCTCACTGCGCCGGGGCATTTGTTGCCACAGCATTGGAATGCGGTGGACAATAGCTCGGGCATGCTCGCGCAAGACCATGATGGTTTCTACTACGCGCTGTTGCACAAGCCCCTGCGTTAAGCCCCTATGCGATTCATTCAACACCTTTTTCTGACGCTGATGCTGTGCTTTGCCACAGCCGCGCCAGGCATGGCGGCAGAGGCGGAGAAAAAGGTGGAGATGCAGTTGGTGCGCAATGCGGAAGGTGCATTTGCATCCGTTGCGCTGCAGTTTGCATTGCCCGAACAGATCGAAGACGCACTCTACAAGGGCGTGGCCCTGTATTTTGTGGAAGAGGCCGAAATCATCTCCGAGCGCTGGTACTGGCGTGACAAGACCGTGCAGAAGGCAGCCCGCTACTTGCGCCTGAGCTACCAACCTCTCACGCGCCGCTGGCGCCTGCATGTCTCCAGCAGCCCGCTCAACGAAGCTGGCATGGCGGCTTCGTTGGGCCAGAGCTTCGAGACGATGGATGAGGCGCTGGCCATCGTCAAGCGTGTGAGGAGCTGGAAGATTGCCGATGCTGCAGACCTGTCGGACAGCGCCGATTATCTGGTCAAGTTCAGTTTCCGGCTCGACAGCTCTCTGCTGCCACGCATCTTTCAGTTTGCTCCCTTTGGCAACAGTGGTCTCAATCTGCAGATCAGGAGCCAGCTTCCGCTGCCCGAGGCAAGCACGCCATGAAGATCGAGAAAAGCTCGTCGATGCGTGTGGCCCATAGGCCCAGCCGGGCCCGCTGGCCGGTGATTGTCGGGTTGATGGCGATGATCGGCATTGGTCTGGTGCTGCTGTTCCTGCTATCGCTGGCCACCAACAATCGCATGCTCTACGAGCGATATTTTGGCGTGTTGCTGGGCATCAATATTGGGGTGGCGGGCCTTCTGGGCCTGGTAGTGCTGTGGGGCGTGGGCAGCCTGATGCGTCGCCTGATGGCCAAGCGCTTTGGCAGCAAGCTGCTGCTCAAGCTCGCGGCCACATTTGCTCTCGTGGGCGTGTTGCCGGGCGTGGTGATTTATTTTGTGTCCTACCAGTTTGTTTCGCGCTCGATCGAAAGCTGGTTTGATGTGAAGGTGGAGGGTGCGCTGGACGCGGGGGTGAATCTGGCGCGCATCACGCTCGACACGACTGCCAACGCCATGGCCGACAGGACGCGCACCGCAAGTTCGCAATTGTCCCAGGTGTCTGACGCCGCAGCGGGCCTGGTGCTTGAGCGCATCAAAGACCAATTGGGCGCCGATGATGTCGTGCTCTGGTCTGCCAGCGGGCAGGCGGTTGCCAGCACCGGCCAATCGCGCTTCGTGCTCAATCCCGAAAAGCCTTCGTCAGCCTTGCTGCGCACGGCAGGCCAACAGCAGCGCGCTTTTCAGATCGATGGGCTTGACGATCTGGCCGACATCAACGGCGTCATCAAGGGAGACGCATCCAAAGTCAGGGTCAAGACCCTGGTGCAGGTGGCCAACGGCGACCTGGGCGTGATCCCCGATGGCCGATTTCTGCAGGCCACGATGGTGCTGCCGTCTGCGCTGGTGACCAATGCCATCAAGGTGCAGGAGGCCAACCGCGAATACCAGGAGCGTGCCCTGGCGCGCGACAGCCTGCGCCGCATGTACATCGGTACCTTGACCCTGGCGCTGTTCCTGGCGGTATTTGGCGCGGTGGTACTGGCAGCCCTCTTGGGCAACCAGTTGGTGCGGCCACTTCTGGTATTGGCCGAGGGAGTGCGTGAAGTGGCTGCCGGCAATCTTCGGCCCAAACCGGTGTTGCCGACCAAGGACGAACTCAGCGGTCTCACTCGGTCGTTTGCCGAGATGACGCAGCAACTGCTGGATGCACGCCGTGCGGTCGAGCGGGGCATGCGCCAGACCGACGAAGCGCGGCAAAGCCTGCAGACGATTCTGGACAATCTGACGGCCGGGGTGATCGTGCTCGATACCGATGGCGTCATTCGCTCCACCAATCCGGGTGCGACCCGCATCCTGCGCGCGCCCCTGGCCGCCTACGAAGGCAAGCCGCTGCGCGACATGCCGGGGCTTGAGGCCTTTGCGAATGAAGTGGCCCAGCAGTTTCAGCGCCTGCATGATGCGACCAGTGAACACTACCTGGACCATTGGCAGCAATCGTTCGAACTGCACGGCGACAGCCACCTGCCCAACCAGAACAGCATCAACCTGATTGCCCGGGGGGCCACCTTGCCGGACAACCGCCGCTTGCTGGTGTTCGACGATATCTCCGAGATCGTCTCCGCCCAACGCGCGCAGGCCTGGGGTGAAGTGGCGCGCCGGCTGGCGCACGAGATCAAGAACCCGCTCACTCCGATCCAGCTATCTGCCGAGCGGCTTGAGATGAAACTGGGCAACAAGCTCGAAGGTGCCGACCAGGCAGTCTTGAAGAAATCCGTGACCACGATCGTGGACCAGGTCGATGCCATGAAGCGCCTGGTCAATGAATTTCGCGACTATGCCCGCCTGCCTGCGGCCATGCTGCAAGGACTGGATCTCAATGCCTTGATCCACGATGTGCTGCACTTGTATGGCGAGGAAAATGCCGTTATACCTATTGAGGCCGACCTTGATGGAGCCGCACCACGTATCCTCGGGGATGCGCAGCAGCTGCGACAGGTAATTCATAACCTGCTGCAAAATGCACAGGATGCGACCGAGCAAGCGTGGGCCGGAAAGAGCGAGCCTGCGCCCGCGGTGCGGATTTCTACCCGCCATGCGAGCAATAACAAGCGCGTTCGTTTGACAATTGCTGACTTCGGTTGCGGCTTTCCCGAACATATATTACAAAAGGCATTTGAGCCTTATGTCACGACCAAGCCGAGAGGGACTGGCTTGGGGTTGGCCGTGGTCAAGAAAATTGCAGATGAGCATGGTGCTCGTATAGAAATCTCAAACAAGACTGAGGGAGGAAAAATCCTGGGTGCCCAAGTGTCGCTATCATTCGCTATTGAAGAAGCAATGGCAATTTGAGCACTCTTTGCACTGGCAGCACTGGATTTTCAAGAAGATATGGCAAATATTCTGGTTGTCGATGACGAATTGGGAATTCGAGATCTCCTGTCGGAGATCCTGAACGACGAAGGGCACAGCGTGGATGTGGCGGAGAACGCCACCCAGGCGCGCGGATGCCGTGGTGAAAATCAGTATGACTTGGTGCTGCTGGATATCTGGATGCCCGACACCGACGGCGTCTCGCTGCTCAAGGAATGGTCGATGACCGGGCTGCTGACCATGCCCGTCATCATGATGAGCGGGCACGCGACCATCGACACCGCCGTGGAAGCAACGCGCATTGGCGCGTTTTCGTTTCTGGAAAAACCCATCACCATGCAAAAACTGCTCAAGGCCGTGGAGCAGGGCTTGCAGCGCAATGTGCCAGCGCCCACTGCAGCACCGGTCGCTGTGGCAGGCAAGCCGGTGGTGGCCAGTTATGCCGCTGGCTCCTACGTAGCGCCGGTGGCGGCTATCGCCACCGTGGCTGCGGTGGTGGATGCCATGCCCAATGCGCACCAGGGCTTTGATCTGGATCGTCCACTGCGCGAAGCGCGCGACGGCTTCGAGAAGGCTTACTTCGAATTCCATCTGGCACGCGAAGGAGGCTCGATGACCCGCGTGGCCGAGAAGACTGGCTTGGAGCGCACCCACCTGTACCGCAAGCTGCGGCAGCTGGGCGTGGACCTCACGCGCAATAAAAAGCATTAATTTCGGTTTTTCCAAAAAGGGCCGTTTTTTCACGCTATAATTCACTTCGTTGGCCCGGTAGCTCAGTTGGTAGAGCAGCGGATTGAAAATCCGCGTGTCCGTGGTTCGATTCCGCGCCAGGCCACCAGGAATCATAAGCCTCAGCATCTGCAAAGTTGCTGAGGCTTTTCTGTTTTGCCATGCGCAGTCCGACGATGCAGCGCGTGGCAGGGCCTTCAGCAGACATCCTGTTAGAGCCTGCCAGGGGCGGGTCTGCATTCTTTTTCGAGGCCATGCCTTTCTGCGTGGCACTTTCTTTTGTTCTTGCGCGCCGGGCATCGTGTAGCCGGGTCGTTTTTCTATGTCTTTCGCTTCCTCGTCTGCCTTGCTGGGCATTGATTTCGGTACCTCCAACTCGGCCATGGCATTCAAGGGGAATGCGGCGGCAGGGCCCTCGCAGCTGCTGCAGGCAGAAGGTGCGTCGCTCGCCATGCCAACGGCCGTGTTCTTCAACACCGAGGAAAACAGTACCCACTTTGGCCGCGATGCAGTGGCGCGCTATCTGGAAGGTACGGAAGGCCGCCTGATGCGTTCGCTCAAAAGCCTGTTGGGTAGCGCGCTGATGCAGGAGAAAACGGCGGTGCATGGCAAGCTGGTGGCCTACCAGGACATCGTGGCCATGTTTGTGCAGCAACTGGCAGCAACGGCAAAGCGCCAGTTGGGCATGCTGCCCGCAACGGTGGTGATGGGTCGTCCGGTGCATTTTGTCGACGACGATGCAGCGCGTGATGCGCAGGCGCAGTCCGCACTGGAGCAGGCTGCACGCGCTGCGGGCTTTGCCGATGTGCGCTTTCAGCTGGAGCCGATTGCCGCTGCACTGGATTATGAGCAGCGCATCACGCGCGAATCGGTGGTGCTGGTGGTGGACATTGGTGGCGGTACCTCGGACTTCACTGTGGTGCGGCTGGGGCCGGACCGCATGCACCATGCCGACCGCGCGGGCGATATTCTGGCCACGACCGGCGTGCACATCGGCGGCACTGATTTTGACCGGCGCCTGAGCCTGCACGCGGCCATGCCCTTGCTGGGGCTGGATCATATGGGCCCCAGCGGCCGTGAAGTGCCCAGCGGCGTGTTCCACGATCTGTCCACCTGGCATCTGATCCAGTGGCTGTACACGGCACAGCGGCTGCGCGATGCGCAGGCATTGCGCAGCAACTACCGCGATACGGTTTTGCATGACCGGTTGATGCGTGTGCTGCACGAGCATTGGGGCCACCGGCTAGCCAACGCGGTGGAAGAGGCCAAGATTGCCGTCTCCAACCAGCAAAGCGCCCAGCGCCTGGATGTGGAGTGGCTGGAAGCCGCACTCAGCCCCGAGGTGGCGCCCGCCGATCTGCAGCACTGCCTGCAGGCCTTGCTGGTGCAGGTGGCCGATTGCGCCTCGCACTGCGTGCAGCTGGCCGGGTTGCAGCAGTCGCAGATTGATGCGATTTATCTGACCGGTGGCTCATCGGCGCTGCAACCTTTGCGCGCCGCATTGGCACTGGCGTTTCCAGACACACCACAGGTCGAGGGTGATCTGTTTGGTGGTGTGGCTGCAGGCCTGGTACACGGCCAAGCCATTTGATGCTATGGATTAAATAGCTTTCTGCGCCTACTGGGCAATCACTGGCAGCCTGTTTTCTTCAAAATCAGTCTTCGCTGTCATCGTCGTCGGATTGCGCATTGCGTTTCATCTGCAGCGCAGCGTCATACAGGCTGTTGCGCGGCGCGCCGGTGATGTCGGCGGCCAGCTTGACGGCGGTCTTGGTCGGCAACTCGGCCAGCAGCAGGGCCAGCACGCGCAGAGCGTCGCCACCATCCTGCGCCACGGCCTGCGGGTGCAGCAGCACGGCAAATTCGCCTTTGCTGCGGTTGGCATCCTGCGCCAGCCAGTCACTCAGCCCAGCCGCAGGCAGGGTGGCAATTTCTTCAAACTGCTTGGTCAGCTCACGCCCCAGGGTCACGGGGCGCTCGCCCAGCACTGCCAGGGCCTGGGCCAGGTCGGCAATGCGGTGCGGTGCCTCCAGCACGATGAGGGTGCGCGCATCCTCGGCCAGTCGGGCCACGGCCTGCTGGCGCTCCTGGGCCTTGGTGGGCAGAAAGCCAATGAAGGCAAAGCCGCTGCTGGCGTGATCAGCGGCCACCGCACCTGCGGCGCTGACCAGGGCGGTGACGCTGCTGGCACCGGGCAGGGGGCTGACGCGCAGGCCTGCACGCGCCACGGCCGCTGCCAGGCGGGCGCCCGGGTCACTCACGCCGGGCGTTCCGGCATCGCTCACATAGGCGATGCGCTGGCCTTGCTGCAGGCGGGCGATGACTTGCTCGGCGGCCTCGGCCTCATTGTGTTGGTGAACTGCAATCAACTGCGTGCCCGACTTGCCAATGCCGTAGGCGCGGAGCATGCTGTGCGTGTGGCGCGTGTCTTCGCATGCAACGGCGTCCGCCATCTCCAGAACGTGCAGCGCGCGCAGGGTGATGTCGGCGAGGTTGCCGATGGGCGTGGCCACGGTATAGAGCGTGGAGGCCGGATATTGCTGCTGGCCTGCAGCTTCTTTGGCGGCTGGCAGGGCAAGGGAGAATGATGCGGACACCGTGGAAAATCCTTGAAAAATGGCGCGTGCCGGGACGCACTGCCGCGCATCCTTCAGGGGCCGATGGGGCAGCGTTTGCTGCAGTAGCCACGACGACTGTACGCGGCCAGGCGGCCGAGGATGCAGCGCTCCATTATCTCCAACAACAGGGGCTCAAGTTGCTGGCGCGCAATTTCCGCACTCCCGGTCGCGGCGGTGGCGAGATTGATCTGGTGATGCAGGAGCGCGATGGCACGGTGGTGTTTGTGGAAGTGCGCCAGCGCGGGCGGGCGGATTTTGGCGGCGCAGCCGGCAGCATTGGTGCCGCCAAGCGGCGACGCATCGTTCTGGCCGCACGCCACTATCTGGCCGCGCAACCGCGCCTGCCCGCGTGCCGCTTCGACGCGGTGCTGGTAGAGCCCGCCATCACCTGGCTGCAGGCGGCCTTTGATGCAGGCGAAGGCATTTGAGATAATTTGCTACAAAAATCAGAGCTATTGGCGCTTGATGCATATGCACCAAGGGTTCAAAATGCCATAGAGTCTGCGCAGTGCCCGGTGCCGTGCGACCGCCGTCGCCAGAAAAGGCTGTCTCCAAACTGCTTTGCGGTGCGTGAGCGACTTTGGGCGGGTTCTTCACCAGGGGGAAATCTGCCAAGGGTATCATCGGGCCTCCATGCTTGAGCAACACATCCAACAGCACTTCATCGATAGCGCCGATCTCCACTACCAGGTGTCACAGGAGATCAGCGAAAGCGTCGCCAATGCGGTTTATGCCCTTCTGGCCTGCGTGACCAGCGGCAACAAGGTGATGTGCTGCGGCAACGGCCTGTCGTGGGCACAGGCGGCGCAGTTTGCTGCCATGTGCGTGTCTGGCCTGGATCGCGAACGTCCCGAGCTGGCGGCCCTGGTGATCGATGGCGGCCCGCTGGCGCAAGCGCAGTTGGGTGGCAACCTGACTGGCGACAAGCTCGCCCAGGTGGCTGCGCGCCAGGTGCGGACCTTGGGCCAGAGTGGGGATCTGCTCCTGGTGATCAGCGTCGACGGCAATGATCGCTCCCTGCTGGCGGCGGTACAGGCCGCGCATGAGCGTGACATGTCGGCCATTGTGCTGACCGGGCGCAGCGGCGGCAATCTGGCCGGTGTGCTCAGCGAAACCGATGTGCTGGTCTGTGTACCTCACGATCGCCCTACGCGCGTGCGTGAAGTGCACCAACTGGTGCTGCACTGCATGATGGACGGAATCGATACCCAGTTGTTAGGAGAAGAGGAATGATGCCTGTGTCTTGGAAGCGAGTGACCTTGGGCCTGGTGGCAGTTGGCGCCATGGCGGCGTCCGTGTCGGGCTGTGTGCCGCTGGTGCTGGGTGGCGCTGCCGTTGGCGGCACGGTGGTGGCGATCGACCGCCGCAGCACGGGTATCCAGGTGGAGGACGAGAGCATCGAGCTGCGTGTGGCCAGTGCGATCCGCGAAAAGGCGGGCAACGACGGCCACATCAACGTGACCAGCTACAACCGCCAGGTGTTGCTGACGGGCGAGGTGCCCAATGAGGCGTACAAGCAAAAGGCCGAAGAGGCCGCCAAGGCCAGCCAGAATGTGAAGTCCGTCGTCAATGAGCTGGGCGTGATGTTCAACTCCAGCCTGTCGCAACGCTCGACGGACACCTTGATCACGGGCAAGGTCAAGGCAAGCATCGTGGATGCCAAGGATCTGTCGTCGAACTCGATCAAGGTCGTGACCGAACGCAACGTGGTGTACCTGATGGGCCGTGTGAGCGAGCGCGAATCCAAGCGTGCGGCCGAGATTGCGCGCGGGGTGAGCAATGTGCAGAAGGTGGTGCGCGTGTTCGAGGTGATCAGCGAAGACGAGCTCAAGTCGCTGAGCGTGAACCGCAGCACCGGCAATGCCGCGCCGGTGGTGAACGACGGCAGTGCAGCACCTGTCAGCACGCAGCCCGCCACCGTGGTGCCTGCCCCTGCACAAGCTCCGGCAGCCGCCAGCAGCGCCACACCGGTCAGCACCGGTGTCACGACCTCGCCGGTGACCACCACGCCAGTGCAGCCGCTCAATGACGGCTTTACCACCAAGCCCTGATGGGATGGCAGATGGCGCTGTACAGCAAAAAGGCCGCATATGCGGCCTTTTTTGCATCTGGCGCATGCTGGGTGCGCGCCAATAGCTATCATTTTTTATGGAGGCGCGCGATCAGGCTGGAGGTATCCCAGCGGTTGCCGCCCATCTGCTGCACATCGGCGTAGAACTGGTCGACCAGCGCTGTTACCGGCAGGCGCGAGCCATTGCGCTTGGCCTCGTCCAGCACCAGGCCCAGGTCCTTGCGCATCCAGTCCACGGCAAAGCCGAAGTCGAATTTGCCCTCCACCATGGTCTTGCCGCGGTTTTCCATCTGCCAGCTTTGCGCCGCGCCCTTGCTCACCACATCCAGCACCTGGGGCATGTTCAGGCCCGCATTCATGCCAAAGGCGATGGCTTCCGACAGGCCTTGCACCAGGCCGGCAATGCAGATCTGGTTGACCATCTTGGCCAACTGGCCCGAGCCGCTTTCGCCCAGGTAGGTGCATGCGCGCGAAAAGGCCATGGCCACCGGCTTGATGGTGTTGAACACCGTTTCATCGCCGCCGCACATCACCGTGAGCTGGCCATTGACGGCGCCCGCCTGCCCGCCGGAGACGGGAGCATCGATGAACTGCAGGCCCAGCGCCTGGGCCTGGGCGTAGAGTTCGCGGGCCACATCTGCCGATGCCGTGGTGTGGTCTACAAAGACGGATCCGCGCTGCATGCCGGCAAAGGCGCCATCTGCGCCGGTGGTAACCGAGCGCAGGTCATCGTCATTGCCCACGCAGCAGAACACGATATCGGCACCGGCAGCTGCCTCGCGCGGCGTGGGTGCGTGAGCCGGTGCCTTGCTGGCGGAAAATTCGGCCACCCAATCCTGGGCTTTCTTGGCGGTGCGGTTGTACACGGTGACCTGGTGGCCTGCCTGGGCGAGATGGCCAGCCATCGGGTAGCCCATGACGCCCAGGCCGATGAAGGCCACTTTCAACGAGGGGGTCGAGTCGTAGGAACGCGCTTGGATACTGCTGGGCATGGAATCTCCTGAAAAAGAAAAGGCGCGCATTGCATGGTGCATGGCAATGGCGCGCCGTGAATGCTGTGCAGCCCGCTGCGGCTGCTCTCCGCACACAGTCTAGACGATTGTGAGATGCTCGGTGCCTTCGGCCAGGTCGGTGCGCTTGGCGCGCTGGCTTCCCAGCTTGATCTGCAGGCGCAGGTCGTTGACCGAGTCGGCGTTGCGCAGCGCGTCTTCGTAGGTGATCATGTTGGCCTCATACAGGTCGAACAGCGACTGGTCAAAGGTCTGCATGCCCAGGTTGCGGCTCTTTTTCATGATCTCCTTGATCTCGCCCACCTCGCCCTTGAAGATCAGGTCCGCAATCAGCGGCGTATTCAGCATCACTTCCACGGCGGCCACGCGGCCCTTGCTGTCCTGCTTGGGTAGGAGGCGCTGCGACACCATGCCGCGCAGATTCAGCGACAGGTCCATCAGCAGCTGCGCGCGGCGCTCTTCGGGGAAGAAGTTGATGATGCGGTCCAGCGCCTGGTTGGCACTGTTGGCGTGCAGAGTCGCCAGGCACAGGTGGCCGGTTTCGGCAAAGGCCACGGCGTGCTCCATGGTCTCGCGGTCACGGATTTCACCCATCAGGATCACATCGGGCGCCTGACGCAGCGTGTTCTTCAGTGCGGCTTCCCAGCTTTCGGTGTCCAGCCCCACTTCGCGCTGGGTCACGACGCAATTCTTGTGGGGGTGGACGAATTCCACCGGGTCTTCGACCGTGATGATGTGGCCGAAGGAGTTTTCGTTGCGCCAGTCCACCATGGCGGCCAGGGTGGTGGATTTGCCTGAACCCGTGGCGCCCACCATGATGCACAGCCCGCGCTTGGCCATGGCCACGTCCTTGAGCACCTGGGGTACACCCAGGCCATCGATGGTTGGCAGGGTCAGCGGAATGGTACGCAGCACCAGGCCTACACTGCCCTGCTGCACGAAGGCGTTGACGCGGAATCGCCCGATGCCTGCGGGCGAGATCGCGAAATTGCATTCCTTGGTCTTTTCGAACTCGGCAACCTGGCGGTCGCTCATGATCGAGCGCGCGAGCGTCAGCGTATGGTTGGGCGAGAGCGGCTGACTGGATACCTTGGTGACCTTGCCGTCGATCTTGATGGCGGGCGGAAAATCGGCAGTGATGAACAAGTCACTGCCATTGCGCTGCACCATCAGCTTGAGCAAATCGTTGATGAATTTACTGGCCTGGTCCCGTTCCATGGTGATCCTCTCTGTGTGTCGCTTTGTACCGCTGTTGTTACTTGCGCAACAGCGACGGACACGGTCAGCAGGACAGGGAAGGTGTCAGGGCTCGATCCGGGCGGTCGTCTGGCGCAGTCGGGTGGATAGCTTGCGTGCAAACAGCGCCAGCAGGTAGGCGGCGGTGGATGCGTCCAGCTCCATCATGGCATCCAGTGTATCGGCCTTCAGCACGGCAAGGGCGCAGTCGGTGCTGCTGGTGCACGAAGAAAAGCGCGGACTGCTGTCAAACAGCGACATTTCTCCCAATACATCACCGGCCTGGGTGTCTGCCAGATGCGCCAAGCTGCCATCGGGCATGCGGCGGTCCACCGAAATCTGGCCACTCATCTGGATCAGCATGTAGTCGCCCAGCTCGCCCTGGGTGATGAGGGTTTGCTGCGCAGGCACATGGTAAAACTCCAGGTATTGCACCAGCTGGTCAATAAAGGGCGATTGCAGGTAGCGAAGGGAGGTGTCCTGTGACCAGACCAGCCGCAGTGCGGCAGCGGGGTCTGCCGGCGTCAGCAATTGCGCATGGACGGCTTTGCGTCTCTGGTTCCAGTGGACGAACGGGACATTGGCAGCGCCGGCCTGCTGAAAGCCTTGCAGGAAAAAGCCAGTCTCGGTTTCTTCCATGGCGTCTACGGGTGCGAGCAAGGGCTGGCTATTCATGGCGCTGCATCTCCTTATTCGGAAGGATAAAGGGCGCCAGCGGCGTGTGCAATCACCGCTGGCGCCCTTCGTGCAACCGTTTGTCAGCCAATTGTGAACGGCTGTGACAGGGGGCCTGGACCCGCTGCACAGGCAAGCACCCGACGCAGGGCTTCAACCCGGGAAGTTTTCCGGTGTCTTGGCCTTGCCGCGTGCCTCTGCCGGGCTGATCACGTTGCGGCGCACCAGGTCGGTCAGGTTCTGGTCCAGGGTCTGCATGCCCACGGCATTGCTGGTCTGGATGGTGGAATACATCTGCGCCACCTTGGCTTCGCGGATCAGGTTGCGGATGGCGGGGGTGCCCAGCATGATTTCGTGCGCAGCCACGCGGCCCTGGCCGTCCTTGGTCTTGCACAGCGTCTGCGAGATCACGGCCTGCAGTGATTCGGACAGCATCGCACGCACCATTTCCTTTTCTTCGGCAGGGAACACGTCGATGATACGGTCGATGGTCTTGGCGGCCGACGAGGTGTGCAAGGTGCCGAACACCAGGTGACCGGTTTCTGCCGCCGTCATGGCCAGGCGAATGGTTTCCAGGTCGCGCATTTCGCCCACCAGGATCGCGTCTGGGTCTTCACGCAGCGCGGAACGCAGCGCGGCACTGAAAGACAGGGTCTGCGGTCCCACTTCGCGCTGGTTGATGAGGCATTTCTTGGACTCGTGCACGAATTCGATGGGGTCCTCCACCGTAAGGATGTGGCCGTATTCGTTTTCGTTCAGGTAGTTCACCATGGCTGCCAGGGTGGTGGATTTGCCCGAACCAGTCGGGCCCGTCACCAGCACCAGACCGCGCGGCTTGAGCGACAACTCGGCAAAGATCTTCGGTGCGTTCAGCTGTTCCAGCGTGAGAATCTTGCTCGGAATGGTACGAAACACCGCGCCTGCGCCGCGGTTCTGGTTGAAGGCGTTGACGCGAAAGCGCGCCAGACCGTCGATCTCGAACGAAAAGTCGACTTCCAGGAACTCTTCATACTGCTTTCGCTGGGCATCGCTCATGATGTCGTAGACCATCGCGTGCACCTGCTTGTGGTCCAGCGGATCGACGTTGATGCGGCGTACATCGCCATGAACCCGGATCATTGGCGGCAGGCCGGCCGACAAGTGCAAGTCAGAAGCCTTGTTTTTGACGCTGAATGCCAGCAATTGCGTGATATCCACTGCAGTTCCCTCTTTGATTTGTTACTCTGCCAAGCATTATGAGCACGATTGTCGAAAAAATTCAGCACATACACCAGCAAATCGACGAGGCTTGCGGCGCTGCGGGGCGCCCCGTGGGCAGCGTAGCGCTGCTGGCTGTCTCGAAAACCTTCGGTGTGGACGCGATTGCAGACGCCATTGCAGCAGGGCAGCAAGCGTTTGGAGAAAACTACATTCAGGAAGGCGTGGAGAAGGTTGGCTACTTTGCCGAGCAGCCCGCCTACCGGGACAAGGGCCTCGTCTGGCACTGCATCGGCCCGGTGCAAAGCAACAAGACCCGACTGGTGGCCGAGCACTTTGACTGGGTGCACACCATCGACCGCCTCAAGATCGCGCAGCGCCTGTCGGAGCAGCGGCCCGAACACCGGGCGCCTCTGCAGGTCTGCATCCAGGTCAACGTGGATGGCGGCACCACCAAATCTGGCGTGGCGCCCGCCGACGTGGAAGCGCTGGTGCGCGAGGTGGCGCAACTGCCCCGCCTTGCCCTGCGTGGTGTGATGAGCATCCCTGACGCCGCGCCCGATTTCGAGGCGCAGCTCGCCCTGCATCAGCGCGCCAAGGCCGTTTTTGACGATATTGCGAGGCTGGGCCTGCCGCAGCTGGCGCAGTGGGACACCTTGTCGCTGGGCATGACGGCCGACCTGCAAGCCGCCGTGCAGGCCGGATCGACCATGGTGCGCGTGGGCAGCGGGATTTTCGGCAACCGCAACTATGCGACAGCAGGTTGATGGTTTGCTATTGTTTTTGAATGCTCTCTGATTACTGGATAAGCGCCAGCGCAGCATTTTGGTCAAATGAATGCGGACTGCATGCTGCCGGGGCTGCGTGATAAGCTGACGCCCCGGTACCCTCTTACCTGCAAACCTTCCCAAGGAGACACCATGCCTGGATTGCTGCCTGACGTCGATCCCGATGGCCTGCTGGAGTTTTCGGTCGTCTACACCGACCGCGCGCTCAACCACATGTCCAAGAAATTCATTGGCGTGATGGGCGATATTCTCCACATCCTCAAGACCACCTACCACGCGCACACGGCCGTCATCGTGCCCGGCAGCGGCACCTTCGGCATGGAAGCCGTCGCCCGCCAGTTTGCCAACAAGGCCAAGGTGCTCATCGTGCGCAATGGCTGGTTCAGCTACCGCTGGACGCAGATTTTCGAAGAGGGCGGTCTCGGTGGCGGCGCCGTCATCTGCAAGGCACGCCCCTCGGGCAATGGCGCGCAGGATGCGTGGGCGCCGTGCCCCGCAGACGAAGTGGCCGCCACCATCCGCAAGGAAAAGCCCCAGGTCGTGTTTGCGCCGCATGTGGAAACGGCCAGCGGCATCATCCTGCCTGATGACTACCTGCAGACGATCAGTGCGGCCGCGCACGAAGTGGGTGCGCTCATGGTGCTCGACTGCGTGGCCAGCGGCGCCATGTGGGTTGATATGCAGAAAACCGGCGTGGATGTGCTCATCACCGCGCCGCAAAAGGGCTGGAGCGGCACGCCCTGCTGCGCCATGGTCATGCTCTCCGAGCGGGCGCGAAAGGCAATCGATGACACCAAGAGCAGCAGCTTCTCCTGCGACCTGAAGAAGTGGATGCAGATTGCCGAAGGCTACGAGAAAGGCCAGCACGCCTACCACGCCACCATGCCAACCGATGCCCTGGTGCATCTGCGCGATGTGATGAAGGAGGCCGAAGGCTACGGCTTTGACAAGCTGCGGCAGGAGCAGATGCTGCTGGGCCAGAAGGTGCGCGAACTGCTCGAATCGCGGGGCTTTCCCAGTGTGGCGGCGCAAGGCTTCAAGGCGCCGGGCGTGGTGGTGAGCTACACCACCGATCCAGACATCCAGAACAGCAAGAAATTCGCCAGCGTCGGCCTGCAAACGGCAGCTGGCGTGCCGCTCATGTGCGACGAAGGGCCGGATTTCAAGACCTTCCGCATCGGCCTCTTCGGCCTGGACAAGTGGCACAACGTCGACAGAACCGTCGGCCATTTGCGTAAAGGGCTGGACGATTTGGGTATCAAAGGTTAACTTCTGTTTTGATAGCTGCTGGCGCGCACCCGAAGCGCGCAAAATGCATTTTTTCTGGTTTTAGGAAACGGATTTTTCAGCATGAAAGCATTGACCGCCAGCGCCCTGTGCGCTGCCATCGCCCTGGCTGCCGGCTTCGCCCACGCCCAGACCAAGCCAGTCACCACCAAGAGCGGCCTGGTGTACGAGAGCGTGAAGGAAGGCACGGGCGCCAGCCCCAAAGCCAGCGACACCGTCAAGGTGCACTACAAGGGCACCTTCCCTGACAGTGGCAAGGAGTTCGACAGCTCCTACAAGCGCGGTGAGCCGATCGAATTTCCGTTGCAAGGCGTGATTCCTTGCTGGACTGAAGGCGTGCAGATGATGAAGGTGGGCGGCAAGGCCAAGCTGACCTGCCCACCCGGCATTGCCTACGGCGCGCGCGGTGCGGGCGGCGTCATTCCTCCCAATGCAACCTTGAACTTCGAGGTGGAACTGCTGGGCATCAAGGGCCAGTAAAACGCCCGTCACCCGATGCCGCATCGGTAGATGCGAGGCCTGGACGCGGAAACCCGTGTTCAGGCCTTTTTCATTGGACGGGCAGGGCGCCGCTGGTGGCCGCCGTCAATAGTCGCCCATATTTTCGGTATAGCCCAGCAGCAGGGTACGTTGCGTCTGCAGCAATTGCTCCAGGGTCTGCCACGCGGGGTGCTGCAGCACCTCATTGCCCTGGTCGCTGCCGTACAAGGTGCGCAACTCGTCCACCAGGTGACGTGCTTCGTCGCTGCCGAGCGGGGCTTGGCGCACAAAACCCATCCAGGCGGCGCCCATACCGAAAAATCGGTAGCTCCATTGCGCAGCCAGATGGCGGATGACGGCATGGTTCTGGAAGGTGTCCCAGTCGCAGCTGAAATAGCCATTGGGCTGGCCGGCGATCATCAGGTCATCTGACGGCACCGGCAGGCGCTGGATGTAGACCACCTCGTCCAGCAAGGCATCGGGGTCGGCGTTGACGGATACCAGCGAATCGATGTCCTCGGGGGCTGCATTGAGGCTACCGCATACGTCGCTCCAGGTCTGCGCCAACTCCGGGTTGGCCAGTTGCTGCACGCGGTGCTGCAGGCAGGCCAGTTCCCAGGCGGTGAGCTCGGCGGGGGCATCCCAGTCCATGTTTTCGGGCGCATCTACCTCCAGCCGCTCGTCGCTGCGGGCATGGCCGCTGGTATAGCTGCACTGGGCGGTGTCGTCCAGGGTGCACAGGTAGCGGTGTAATGGATCGGCCGCGCGAAGGCTATCCAGATGCGCGAGAAGCGCTTCCAGGCTGCCGGGCGCTTCCACCCATTCAAAGGCAAAGTCGTAGTTCAGGCGGCGAAAGGGAATAGGGTCCGCCTGGTGCCCAGGGGGTGGAAAGCGACCAGTTTTCATAAGGTGTTCTGTGGCAGATAGCCCACATCCTGGGCGCTTGGAATGGAGGGGGAGGGCGGCACGTTCTTAGTGTCGCTCAATTCCCAGGCGCTTGGCCAGTCGCTGCAGGTTCGCTCGGTCCAGTTGAAGCTCGCGCGCCGCTGCGGCCCAGCTTCCGTTGTGGCGCGCAAGGCTCGCGCTAACCAGCTGGCGTTCATAGGCCTGCAGGCTGTCCCGCAGGCCCTGGCTTGCCAAAGGCGTGCTGGCAGCCTCGATGATCGGTGCGACAGCAGATGCCGGCAGCGCCGCGCCCGCCAGCCCGGGCGGCATGGGCGCTGCTGCGGCGGCATCCCAGAGGTCTTCTTCGCCAATGCTCAGCATGCGCGGCCGCGCCCGGTCCTTGCCCTGGGGCAGGGTGCGGCTGAGGGCCTTGAGCACGGCGCGGCTGATGCAGTGCTCCAGCTCGCGCACATTGCCGGGCCAGGGGTAGCGCAGAAGCGCGGCCTGCGCGGCAGAATCCAGCCGCAACCCGCCCAGTTGCAGGCGTGAGCGGTTTTCTTCAAGAAAGCTGCCGGCCAGTACCAGCGTGTCGCTGTCGCGCTCGCGCAGCGGCGGCACCACCAGGGGGTAGACACACAGGCGGTGGTAGAAATCGGCGCGCATGCGACCGGCGCGCACCTCATCTGCGAGGTCGCGGTTGGTGGCGGCGATCACGCGCACGTCCACCTGGTGTTCGCGGTCCGATCCCAGGCGCTGCAACTGGCCGCTTTGCAGCACACGCAGCAGTTTGGCCTGCACGGGCAGCGACAGCTCGCCCACTTCATCGAGAAACAGGGTGCCCTGGTGCGCCTGCTCGAATTTGCCGCGTCGCTCGGCCAGCGCGCCCGTGAATGCGCCGCGCACGTGGCCAAAAAGCTCGCTTTCCACCAGGTTGTCGGGCAGTGCAGCGCAGTTGATGCTGATGAGCGGGCGGTCTGCGCGCGCCGATTGCGCGTGCACGGCCTGGGCCACCAGTTCCTTGCCGGTGCCGGTCTCGCCGGTGATGAGCACGGCCAGGTCGCTGGCGGCGACCAGGGCAATGTGCTTTTGCAACTGGCGGATGGCGGGGCTCGAGCCCAGGATCTGCCGCATGCCGTGTGCGCCTTGGGCGGGGCCGCGTGTGGCGGGCGCATTGGCGCTGCGGGCCACCTGGGATATTTGCTGAACACGCTCTGCCGTGGCAACCGTGGCTGCGGCCAGGTTGCTGAAGGCCTGCAGCAACTCCAGCGCCTGGCTGCCTTCAAAGCGGCCGGGCTGCAGCGCGTCAAGTGTGAGCAGGCCCCAGGCGAGGCCACCGGTCTGGAGCACACAGCCCATGCAGTCATGCACATGCAGCGGGCCCTGGTGCAGGCTGTGGGCGATCAGCCCGTCATAAGGGTCGGGCAGGGGGCTGTCGGGGGCAAAGCGCATGGCTTGGCCGGCGGCCAGCAATTGCGCCAGGCGCGGGTGCTCGGCCACTTTGAAGCGCCGGCCCAGGGCATCGGGCACCAGGCCGTCCATGGCGACGGGCCGCAGCCATTCGCCTTCGAGCCGCAGCAGGGCCACGGCATCTGCAGGCAACAGGGTGCGCAGCGCAGCCAGCAGGCGGCGCAGCCGTTCGCGCTCGGGCATCTCCTGTGCCAGATCGGCCACCAGGGGAATCACCGCGTTGAGGATTTTGGATGATGTCAAAACGACCTGTGATGTCAAAAGCACTGCATTTTCGGGTTGTCAGTATGACTGCAATCATTGTGCAGCACATTGATATTCCTCAAGAATGGTGTTGGCACGCTATCTGCACTACAGAAGATGAATACACGCAAGGAGTAAGCATGCTGACTGACCGTCAAAAAGAGATCGTCAAATCCACCGTACCGCTGCTGGAGACAGGCGGCGAGGCGCTGACCACGCATTTCTACAAGATCATGCTGGGCGAGTACGCCGAGGTGCGCCCGCTGTTCAACCAGGCCCACCAGCAAAGCGGCGCCCAGCCGCGCGCCTTGGCCAATAGTGTGTTGATGTATGCCAAGCACATCGACAAGCTGGAGAATCTGGGCGACCTGCCCGCGCAGATCGTGAACAAGCATGTGGCGCTGCAGGTGCAGGCCGAGCACTACCCCATCGTCGGCACCTGCCTGCTGCGCGCCATCCGCGAGGTACTGGGCGCCGAAATTGCCACCGACGAGGTGATCGCAGCCTGGGGTGCTGCCTACCAGCGGCTCGCCGATATCCTGATCGCTGCCGAGCGCAGCGTGTACGACCGTACGGCCGAGGCAGAAGGCGGCTGGCGCGGCGAGCGCGCCTTCAAGGTGGAGAAGAAGGTGGAGGAGAGCGCCGAGATCACCTCGTTCTATCTGGTGCCCGCCGATGGCGGTGCGGTGATCGCCCATCTGCCGGGCCAGTACATCGGTTTGCGTGCCGTGGTGGACGGCGTGGAGCAGCGCCGCAATTATTCGCTCTCGGCCCCGGCCAACGGCAGGAGCCTGCGCATCAGCGTCAAGCGTGAGGCGGGTGGCAAGGTGTCCAACTTTCTGCACGACCAGGTGCAGGTGGGCGACACGCTGCAGCTCTTCCCTCCGGCAGGCCACTTCACGCTGCAGGAAAGCAGCAAGCCGCTGGTGTTGATCAGCGGCGGCGTCGGCATCACGCCTACGCTGCCCATGCTGGCCACCGCGCTGGCGGCCCAGCGCCCGGTCACGTTCATCCACTGCGCGCGAGATCGCTCGGTGCATGCCTTCCGCGAGCGCATCGACCAGTTGGCTGCCGAACACCCGCAGCTCACACGCTACTACTGCTATGACCGCGCGGTGCCGGAGGACGCGGTCGATGCCGAAGGCTATTTGACCGAGCAGCGTCTGGGCGAATGGTTGCCCGCTTCGCGCGATGCGGACGTGTACTTCCTCGGCCCGCGCCCGTTCATGCGCGTGCTCAAGCGCTCGCTCCACAGCCTGGGCGTGCCCGACAAGCAGGTGCGCTACGAGTTCTTCGGCCCCGCCGAAGCTCTGGCCTGATGCGGCCCATCTCCCACGCCGCTGCACAGCAATAAAAAAAGAGCTGCCTGCGCAGGTCTTCAGGGCACTTCAATGGAAATATCCGTTGAATGTCTTGAGGAGCAAGCGCAGGCAGCTCACTTTTTTGAAGGCTGGCGCGGCGGCACCGAGCGTCATGCCGCTCGGTGCCGGCTGGCGTCAGTCTTTGTAATACGCCTCAACGAGGCCCTTGATCTTGATCAGCAGTGGGCGGCCCTTGCGGTCCACCGTCTTGCCAGCGGGCACCTTCACCCAGCCTTCGCTCACGCAGTATTCCTCGACATCATTGCGCTCGGTGCCGTTGAAGCGGATGCCGATGTCGTGGCTGAACACCTCGCGCACAAAATGCGGGCTCTTGGGGTCGATGGACAGGTGGTCGGGCAGTGCGGGGCGGTCGGTGTTGTTGGTATCGATCATGCTTGGCCTTGAAAGTGGATGGCCGCCATTGTCCATACTTTGCAATTCCACCGGGAGCTGGGCCAATTCCGATGGCCAGAAATGGGCCGGAATTGAAACCGGCGCCTCGCGCCGTGTGGCAAAGGAGGGGTTCTGGCCGACTTGGCAACTGCCGACGCTTGCCGCTACAGTGGGCCCATGCCGATGCTTCTGACAGAAGAGCAGCAGAACCTGCTGCGCCGCGCCAAGCGTACCCCGCTGCTGCTGCTGATTGCAGTGGCAATGTTGTTTGTGCTGGCCAGCTGGAGCCTGGGCCAGCCCTTTGCTCACTCTGAGCGCTGGCAGCTGGCGCTGCGCTGCCTGCGCGCGATGACCGAGGCGGGCATGGTGGGCGCGCTGGCCGACTGGTTTGCCGTGTCGGCGCTTTTCAAGCACATTCTCATTCCCTGGATTTCGCGCCACACCGCCATCATTCCGCGCAACAAGGACCGCATCGGCGAGAACCTGGCCGTGTTCGTGCGCGAACGCTTTCTTGACGGTGACTCGCTGGTGCAACTGGTGCGCACGCACCAGCCTGCCGACAAGATGGCGCAGTGGTTGCGCTCGCCCGCCAATGCCGAGCTGCTGGGCCACCAGGTGGCGCGCCTCGCGGCCGCTGCGCTGGCCACGGTGCAGGATGCGCAGGTGGAGCGCTTCATCAAGCTGGCGCTGCGCACGCTGCTGGGGCAGCTCGATCTGTCCAAGTCGCTGTCCAGGGTGTTGACTGTGCTGACCCATGAGGGCCGCCACCAGGTGCTGCTGGAGCAGGCGCTCGACAAGCTGGTGGAGCTGCTGCGCGAAGCCGAGACGCGGGAGCTGATGGCGCAGACGATTGCCCATTGGCTCAAGACCGAGCACCCGTTGAAGGAAAAGATGCTGCCCACCGGCTGGCTGAGCGACAAGGGCTCGGCCATGATCGCCAGCAGCTTGGAGCATCTGCTCGATGCCATTGCCGACAACCCCGGCCATGTGCTGCGCGCCAAGTTCGACGAAACCATGCAGGAATGGATCGCCCGCCTGGAGAACGACCCCGCATGGCACCAGAAGGGCGAGGAAGTGCGCCGCTACCTGCAGCACGACGCCGCCGTTGGCCAGTATGTGCAGGAGCTGTGGCAAAGCCTGCGCGCCAGCCTGCAGCGCGACCTGGCCAATGAGCATTCGGCCGTGGCGCGCAATGTGCGGGGCATGGGGCTGTGGCTGGGCAAATCGCTGTCCGCCGACGATGCCCTGCGCGCTTCGTTGAACGAGCGCATGGAGATCTGGGTGCGTGACCTGGCGCCCGAGATTTCGCAGTTCTTCGGCACCCACATTGCCGATACCGTCAAGCGCTGGGATGCGAAGGAGCTGAGCGATCTGATCGAGTGGAACATCGGCCGCGATCTGCAGTACATCCGCATCAATGGCACCTTGGTGGGCGGGCTGATCGGCTTTGTGCTGTTTTGGCTGGGGTGGCTTGCCGCGCGGCTGGGCGCAGGCTGAGTCTGCTATCAAGATTGAATCTGCTGCGCAGGACAGGCAAGCGCCAGCGGCTGTTTTTTGTGCTCCCAAGCCTGATTCCGAAGAAGCTGATGCAGTTCGCCACCATTCAATGTCTTCACATTCGGCAACACTTCTTCATTCATGTTTATAATGAGAATTGTTCGCATTACAATTCAGGCAATTCGCGTTTTCCCTTTGCCCAGCCATATGGCACTTGCCCTCGTGCAATCGCTGCCATTCTTCACGCCTCACTAGCGGGCGTGTGTAGCCAGGACGGACTCCCTCCGAGCACCGTGGCCGCAGCCCTCACAACAAGCGAATGTTCGCTGGTCCGTTGCCAGCTTCCAGGTTGATCGCGACTGGCTCGCGCAACCCGTGGAGCGCTGCCGCGTGACTGTTGTTTACCACTAGTTTTGAGCTTACCCATGTCCTCCTGCGCATTTGCTGCGGTGGGCGCTGCTTTGGCACGTCCGTTTTCTTCCACCTCTGTTTCGCCTTTGGCAACCGGCCAGCACCGGCTGCGAGCCGTCGCGCTGGCGATGGCGGCGGCCGGCCTGCAAGGCGCTGCGCTGGCGCAGACCGCCGAGCAGCAGCAAGCCGCTGTCACCGTGGCCCAGGCAGATACGGGCGGCGCGGCAGAAAGCACGCTGGCGACCATGGTGGTCACGGCCTCCGGCTTTGAGCAGGCCGTGGAAGACGCGCCCGCGTCGATCACGGTGATTCCGCGCCAGGAGCTGGAGAAAAAAGCCTACCGGGATGTGACCGATGCGCTCAAGGATGTGCCGGGTGTGGTGCTGACGGGCGGCGGCTCCTCCAGCGACATCAGCATTCGCGGCATGGGGGCCAACTACACGCTGATCCTGGTGGACGGCAAACCACAGAACTCGCGCGAAACCCGCCCCAACAGCGATGGCGCCGGTATTGAGCAGGGCTGGCTGCCGCCGCTGTCTGCCATTGAGCGCATCGAAGTCGTGCGCGGGCCCATGTCGTCGCTCTACGGCTCCGATGCCATGGGCGGGGTGATCAACATCATCACCCGCAAGGTGGCCAAGCAATGGACCGGAACGGTGAGCGCGGAGACGACGCAGCAGGAATCATCCCGCTCGGGCGACATGTACCAGAGCAATTTCTACCTGGCCGGGCCGATCAAGAGCGACGTGCTGGGCCTGCAGATCTACGGCCAGAAATCGCGGCGCCTCGAAGATCGCTTTGTCAACGGATTCAACGAGCAGGACAGCACCTCCGGCACAGCCAAGCTCACGCTGACCCCGAACAAGGACCACGATCTGGCGCTGGAGTTGGGCCGTACCCTGCAGGACCGCTACTCCACCAAGGGCAAGACGGCCAGCAGCACCTCCAGCTATTCCGATTACACCCGCAACCACTTCGCGCTGTCGCACACCGGGCGCTGGGGATTCGGTACCTCGACCACCTACCTCCAGCATGAAGAGGTGGACAACCCTTCGCGCGAGATGAACGTGAAGAACACCGAATTCAACAGCCAGATCGTGATGCCGCTGGGCGAGCGCAACCTGACGACCGTGGGCGTCTTCTACAAGCAGGAAAAGTTGACGGACAACGGCAACCAACTGCGGGTGGCCAACCCGATCGACACGCTCAAGCGCTACCAGTGGGCGGTCTTCGCCGAGAACGAATGGCGGGCCACTGACCAGATTGCGCTGACAGCCGGCCTGCGCATGAACCACGACCAGAATTACGGCACCGACTGGACGCCGCGCATCTACGGCGTGTGGCACGCCACGCCGCAGTTGAGCGTCAAGGGCGGCATCTCCACCGGCTTCAAGGCGCCCAATCTG
Organism: Comamonas sp. 4034; assembly: GCF_050434545.1. Classification (NCBI taxonomy): domain Bacteria; kingdom Pseudomonadati; phylum Pseudomonadota; class Betaproteobacteria; order Burkholderiales; family Comamonadaceae; genus Comamonas; species Comamonas sp. 4034. Next base: position 36,555 of record NZ_JBNDIT010000019.1, read on the forward strand.
CGCGCGGCGGTGGCCGACTGGGGGCAGATTACCGGTGGCGGAGGCGATCCGGCCATCATCCGCGGCAACCCCAACCTCAAGCCCGAGAAAAGCACCAGCCAGGAGTTGGGCCTGATCTGGGACAACCGCCAGAACTTCAGCAGCAGCCTGACCTTGTTCAACACCAACTTCAAGGACAAGATCACCGAGGTGCGCAGCTGCGAGGACACCGAAGGCGGTGGCCGCGCCATCGTCACCGGCAACTGCAGCATCTACGGCACACCCTACAAGTTCATCAGCGACCGCGTGAACGTGGACGAAGCCACGATGCGCGGCATCGAAGCCACCGCCACCTGGAAGGCCTCCGACGACCTGCGCCTGGCCACCAACTACACCTTCACCCGTTCGGAGCAGAAGAGCGGTGCGTTTGCAGGCAAGCCTTTGAACAAGATGCCCAAGCACATGCTCAATGCCACGGTGGATTGGCAAGCCAGCAGCAAGCTGGGCGTATGGAGCCGTGTCAACTTCCGCGGCGCTGCATCGGATTACCTGAGTCGCACCTCCATGGCCAAGGGCACGCCGTCCTTCACCTTCATGGATCTGGGCGTGAACTACGCCCTGTCGAAGAACGTCAAGTTCAGCGCCGGTGTCTACAACCTGTTCGACAAGCGCGTCGATACCACCGACTTCGGCGCCGTGTATGACGGCCGCCGCTACTGGGCCAAGGTGACTGCGGGCTTCTGACCGGCCTTCAACCTTCTTGCCGTGGCGGCGCACAGGCGCGCTGCGGCGCCATCGCTTTTGAACCAATGAGGAAAGAACAATGACAGCGAACGCAATGCAAGCTGCGGGATCAAGCCACCTGCGTCCCCTATGGAGCATCGCTCTGGGCCTGGCGATCTTGCCGATGGCAGGCCCGGCGCTGGCCCAGCAGCCAGCCACCATCACCGTGCAGCACGCCAAGGGCGCGGCCACGGTGCCGTATGCACCCCAGCGCGTGGTGGTGTATGACCTGGCATCGCTCGACACCATGCAGGCGCTGAAGCTGCCCGTGGCGGGCCTGGCCAAGGCCAACTTCCCGGCCTACATGAAAGGCTATGCCGATGCGCGGTACACGGTGGCGGGCAGCCTGTTCGAGCCTGATTTTGATGCGCTCAGCCACCTGCAGCCCGATCTGATCGTGATTGCCGGGCGCAGCGCAGGCAAGTTCGACATCCTGAGCAAGATCGCTCCAACGATCGATCTGACGGTGAACAACCAGCACCTGCTCGACGACATGCAGCGCAACGTCAATACGCTCGCCAGCCTGTGGGGCAAGCAGGCCGAAGGCCAGCAACTGATGCAGCGTGTGCGCGCCGAAGTGGACAGCGCCCGCGCCATCGCGCAGCAAAAGGATGCAGGCCTTCTGGTGCTGGCGGTAAGCAGGAACATGAACGGCCAGACGCCAGGCTCGCGCTTTGGCCTGCTGTACGACGTGCTGGGCGTCAAACCTGCACTGGCGGCAGACCCGGCCAAGCCGCGCGGCGTGCCGCTGAAGATGGACGACATCGCCAACATCAACCCCTCGTGGCTGTACGTGATCGACCGCAACGCCGGAACCGGCAGCACCACCGACCGCGAAGGCAAGCCCGTGGTGGCGAGCCAGGAGCTGTTTGACAACGACACGATCAAGAACACCGAGGCTGGCAAGAAAGGCCAGGTGGTGTTTCTGGACCCCCGAATCTGGTATCTGCTGGGCGTTGCAGGCCCGCAGGCCATGCTGCACAACGCTGCGCAGCTGAAGGAGGTGTGGGGCCGCCGCTAGGGCAGCGGGGCAACTCCGCATCCAGCGGACTTCGTGGTTTAACGAAGAAAGGAGTGCTGTGACGCACTCCTTTTTTCTTCGCAGGTTGCATGCCTGCTCGGTGCTCGGGTCAGCTTTGCGCAGGGCCCGGCTCGGCCAGGTGCTTGCCAATCTGCATCCAGGCATCGGCAGATTCATCGTCTCCTGCGAAGTGGTGGCAACTGGCTGCTGCCATGGCGACACGGGCGTTGGTGGGCTCTTGATCGAAAGCCAGTTCGCACTGGGCGGCAGCGTTTTGCCACATCACCTGGGCGTTGGGCGAGCCTTCCTTTTGCAGTGCATGGGCTTCGGCCATCCAGGCCTGGGCCAGGCGGAATGCAGCCTCGGGCTGGCCGCGGTCGGCCTGGTGCGCGCGGTAGAAGGCCTGACCTGCCTGCTGCCACAGCGCGCGAGCGGCGGCGAAATCCGTGGTTGCCATTTGCTGCGCTTGAGCGACGAGTTGGTTGCCGGCGGCAAGTTCGGTGGAGTAGGTGTCAGCAGTCATGGCGCGGCAGCAAGTTCTTGGGCAGGGCTGCGATGGTAACAGGCCCTTTGTGCATCTGATCAAAGGCGAAGGCGGTGGCTCCGTATTTGCTATTGTTTCAGAAGCTGCTGGCGATTCTGCAGAGCGCGCCAGCAGCCTGTTTCATCAAAAAACGTTCTCAGAGCTGGATGCGCGTGCCCAGTAACGCCAGAAACTGTGCGAGCCACTGCGGATGGGCGGGCCAGGCCGGTGCGCTCACCAGATTGCCTTCGGTATGGGCCTGGTCCACGGCAATGTCGGCATAGGTGCCTCCGGCCAGTTCCACCTCTGCCTTGCAGGCGGGGTAGGCCGAGCAGGTGCGTCCCTTGAGAACACCGGCGCCGGCCAGCAACTGCGCGCCATGGCACACGGCCGCCACTGGCTTGTTGGCATCGAAGAAATGGCGCACCGCAGCCAGAACGGCAGCGTTGTTGCGCAGGTACTCGGGCCCGCGCCCGCCGGGAATGACCAGGGCGTCATAGCTTTCGGCCTGGACGTCGGCAAATGTTGCGTTCAGGGTGAAATTGTGGCCAGGTTTTTCGCTGTAGGTCTGCGCGCCTTCAAAGTCGTGAATGGCGGTCTTGATCTGGTCGCCGGCTTTCTTGTCGGGGCAGACGGCATGCACGGTGTGGCCCACCGCCAGCAGCGTCTGGAAGGGCACCATGGTTTCATAGTCTTCGCAGTAGTCGCCGCAGATCATCAGGATTTTCTTCGCTGCCATGGGTAAGACTCCTCAGGTGAAAAAGAACAAGGGCCGAGCCATTGTGAACGAGGGCTGCCCGGCTGCACATTGAGGAAACTGCCCAGCCGATGCGGGTACAAAGTCATCATGCCGACACGAAGCTGGGCTTGCTGGCCCATGGCGGACGATGGCGAGCCATGAAAAAAGCGCCCGGCTTTGCAGCGGGGCGCACAAGGATGGCTTGGAGCCATCGCAAAACGCAAGGGCGCTTGAGCGGAGCGTCAGAACTTGTAGGTCACATACAGGAAGGGGACGATCGGGTCCAGCGTCACACGTGTCTTGGACACCGCCACCGTCTTGCCGCCCGCCTGCGTGGTCAGCGTAGCGTTGGTCTTCATCGGGATGTAGGACACCGAGAAGGTCACGCCCCAGTTCTTGTCGATGGCGTAGTTGGCACCCACGTTGAAAACAGGGGCCCACTTGCTGTCGATGCTGGCGGAGGTGGACGATGCGCCCGGTGGCAGCTTGAGTGCGCCGCCCAGCGTGTTCTGCAAGCCCTGGCTCAGGCGAATGCTGCGGAATGCGGAGTAGGTGACACCGGCACCCACCGATACGCGGAACTTGTCGTCGGGGTTGCCGAAGAAATACTTACCCAGCACCGATGGGGCATACAACTTGGCGCTGCCAAGCTCACCCAGTGGCGCCAGTGTGCCTGCGCCATCGAGCTTGATCTTGGGCGGAATGCCCAGCACACCTTCGACGGCCCAGTTGTCGGTCAGGAAGTAGTGCACGTTCAGGCCCAGCGTGGTGGCGTTTTTCACACTTGCCCCCGATCCTGGCAGTTCCCGCTCCACCGGGCTGACAAAGCGCAGCGGTGTGGTGCTGTCCTGCGGGGCATAGAGCAGCGCACCGCCGCCAATCACCCAATCGCCTGCCTTTTGCGCGTATGCGCTGCTGGCGAGCACGGCCGTGGCGGCCACCAACATCCATTTTTTTGCCTGACGAGTCATGGTTTGTCTCCTAGTCTGCTGCTTGAACGGGGTCGAAAAAGCGGTGGTAATGGATCAGAGCATACGAAGTGCGCCCGGCACTGTCGACGGGAGAACTGCCTAGTTTCGGCAAAAAAAGCACACTCGTTCTAATTTTTCAGGACCAAGGGAAAATGCGGGGACAAAAAAATGCCTGCCATCGTGTATATGGCAGGCATATCTTTGGTGAGATCATCACTTGTCTTTTTGTGCCGTCTGCTCTAGAAGCAATTGCGCACTGGAGAGAAAGCAATTCACGATGCCTTCCACGGAGGCTGGTGCGCGCTGCACCAGTGCTACTTGCACCAGCAAGCCGTCGCACATCGCTACCAGCAGGGCGGCCAATTCGACTGCCGAGCGCTCTTCAATCGTAGGATAGGCGCGGCCGATGATGCTTGCGGTTCCGGAAATCATGACATCGTAGGCCTCACCAAGCACCTCCTGTGCCTCCGGGTCGCCGGCGCCGATGGACCAGAAATGCATGATCAGTGTTGCCTGTTCAACACTCTGTGCATCTGCCAGAGCCTGTTGGAAAAGCGCCCGAAGCACGTCCTGGGCAGCTTCCGGAGAGAGGCTGGAGATGGCAACCGGGTCCATCTGCGAGGTGTAGCCCTCGAGCACCGGCTTCATCACCTCGCGCAGCAGTTCAGTCCTGCCTGGAAAGTAGTACTGCGCATTGCTGATAGAGATTCCGGCAGCTTTTGCAACTGAACGTAAGCTAAATCCAACCGTTCCTTCCGATAGGAGCTGCTTCCTCGCTTGCTCGAGAAGATTGTTCCGGGTGCGCAAACCTTGAGCCCGAAATACGGGCTCCGAGATAACTCCCTGTGACGCGGGCTCAGCCGTCACACGGGATTCAGGTCTGCTCTTCTTGCTACCAGGCATGGCGCGAACTCTTGAATCGTTAAGGTCCTCTAGTGTAGGCCCTGAAATTTTCTAACGATATTTTAGAAATCTATCACTGGTGGGGACATCCAGTGTTCCGTGTCTTTTGCCGGTCGCCTTGATGCATGTCAAACATTTGTTGACACTTTTTCCGCGCTCATTGATTGTCTCTTTGACCTATCTTTGTTTTAATGACCTATAAAGATTTGAAATTCCATAAACTACATTGATCGTTCAAAGCACTTGATGGGTTGCGAACGTCCAGAAGAATCTAAAAGGGGAAAGATGCCAGAGATAACCCCAACGATGCGTCAGTTGACCTGTTTCAAAGAATTGGCCAACTTCAAGAGCTTCACCACCGTTGCAGATGCACTCAGCATCAGCCAACCGGCAGTATCTTCCGCCATTCGAGAACTGGAAAAGGGACTGGATACAAATCTCTTTGACAGAAGCACGCACCATGTCCGCTTGACCAATGAAGGAGAGGCGATCCGAGAGCATGTCGAATGGATGGTGAACAGCTTTGAAAATGGCGTCAGAGAGCTCCATCAATCGGTCAAATATCGCACCAGCACAATAAGAATTGCCTGCATACCATCTGCCTTGCATCTGCTCGCTCCCTGGCTTTCCAAGTGGCGATTAAAAAATCCACTGGTCAATCTGAAATTGGTGGATATGCATAGCGATGAATTATCAAGAGCAATGGCTACTGGCAACGCCGATATTGGGATGGGGCTGGAGTTTCGGACATCCAGATCCGTGCAGCTTTCGCATGTCGAGAATGATGAAATGATGGTTGTCTTTCCAGCAGGGCACCCTCTCTCCTATAAGGAAGATATAGATTGGAATGATTTGAGGCGTGAGCACCTGGTGATACTGGATCGTGGCAATACATTTCAAATTATCCAGAATGCTCTTGACAAGGAGGGAATTGATTTTTCCCGTTTGACAACGCTCAATTTCATCGAATCGCTTTACGCATTGGTTGCCAACAATTGCCATTTGGGGCTTGCTTTCAAGCTGCAGATTAAATCGCACCCCGAGTCGGGGCTGGTATTTCGCCCTTTGAAAGAGCTGATCTCTCCCAGAAAAATATGCCTGATGCTTGGAACGGGCAAGAATGACCAGGACAGTGCCCTGAGTGATCTGTGGAGCTATCTTTTGGAAAATATAAATAAGCACAGAATAAGAGGTGAAGAATGAATCGATCCATTAAAAATGGATTTACAGCGCAAGCGATGAAATGGGGGGCTCTTCTCGGATTCTTCTGCTGCATGGGGATTGCCCAAGCACAGACCTGTGGACTTGGCGCCAATGGTGCTCCCTCTGGGGGAAGCTTTGCGCTGCAGTCATATCCCAGCACCGTGGGGGTGAATGTGAGCGCATCTTCCACCTTTGGCTCTGGTACGGGGTTCACATTGCAAAATGTGCAAGGAGTGGCTAGAAGTTTTGCAAGCACCAATTACATACGGGTAAACGGAAACACCTCGATTACCTACACGTTCTCTCCTGCAGTGCCGGCCAACCGTGTTGCCTTGGTGGTCTTCGATGTTGGGGTGGCAACGACCATCTCCCCCGCCTACTCACCCGCGTTGACTTTGAGCGTCACAGGAGGTGCGAGCCCGGGAGATTTCGGCTTTTCAAGCATGCTGGACAGCACTGGAGCGCCCACCAATCCGTTGACCTATACGCCAGCTACCGGGGTTCTTTCCAAAACCTCCAGCGTCTCCACCGTTCGCGAATCAGGTGCTGTGGTGGGTAACTCCGCCAATCTCGTTTCCAGTCTGACCCTGAGTACCGCGAGGCTCGATGGACTGGATATGGTGGGGTACGCACTTCTTTCCATTCCCACCTGCATCACGACCAGAAAGACCAGTGTGGGTGGTACAGGCAGCTTTTCGTTCGCCAATACGAACCTGTCTGCCAGCAGTACGGTATTGACGACTACCGCAGTCAATGCGCCGGTGGACAGCGCCGCAAGCTTTGTCCCAGATCCTACGGGTACTGTTGCCATCAACGAAACCGTACCCGCCTCTCCTCCTGGATGGCGCCTGGCCAGCGCATCGTGTACAGACGCCAATAGCGCGATAACAGGCAATACCGGCACTTTTGGCGTCAGGAGCGGAAATGGCGTGACGATACCTTCCGCGCGCCTGAGTTCTGCAGCCAACATTACCTGCACGATGACCAATTCGCTTTTGGTCGCAGCCAACGATACACAGTCCACATGGATGGATGTTCCGGTCAGCAGCAGCACCTCCATTTTCACCAACGATACGGGGACGGGTATTGCGTTGTCGGCGCTCAATGGCGCGGTCTGCGCATCTTTTCCCTGCAGCCGTGACGTGGCAGGCGGAGCGATCACCGTGGACTCCGACGGCAACTACACATTCTCTCCAACTGCGGGGTTCACAGGCGTCGTCTCCATTCCCTACGAGATCACGGATGCAGCAGGGATGACTGCAATGGCCAACATCGTCATCACTGTCAACCCAGTGCCAAAGCTCAGCCTCGCAAAATCGAGCAACGGGCCCTGGGTCGTTCAGCAAAGCGGAGCCATCTACAGTCTCAGCGTCAGCAACAATGGCACGGTGGGCACCTCCGGAGCGCTCACGGTTCGGGACCGTCTGCCTGCAGGCGTGTCCGCCAACAGCGGAACGTATGGCGGATGGGATTGCTCGGTGAGCGGTCAGGATGTCTCCTGTACCAGCAGCACGCCCATTTCCATGGGGGCGACCTCCACCATCCCCTTGCCAGTCGCCGTCAGTGCAGGTGCTGTTCCAGGAGTGACCAACATGGCCTCCGTGGGCGGCGGCGGCGATCCATTCAATGGTGGCAATCCTCCGGAGCCGGGGAGTTGTGCGGCAGGGGATGCCCATTGTGCAGCAGTAACGACGGCAGTGAGCAGCGAGGCGCCTCTCAACATTACAAAAACCAATGGTGTGGCTGCAGTGGCACCAGGAAACATCGTGACCTACACCGTCATGATTTCAAATCCAGGTGCCACACCTGTCAGTGGGTTGAGCTGGTCAGACCAAGCGGCAAGTGGCTTGTCCGATCTTGTGATGAGCGATAAGGCCGGAGATGGCAAGGGCTCCGACCTGGGCCTTTGCACAGGCCTGGTGTGTACCGGCATTACCGTCGTTGCAGGCGGATCCGTGACCTACACCGTGACAGCAAAGGTCACTGGCGCCATGGGCAGTACAGCACAGAACAGCGCAGTGCTCGTTGGCGGGCATTGCACCGCTGATGCTCCATGCATCTCGACAGATAGTGATCCCATCGAGGCGGCCAATGCCACGCCGGTGCCGGTAGGTACACCCCCAATTCTCGCAATTCTGGCGCTGGCGGTGCTGCTGGTGTCGGGGTTGAAGCTTCGTGCGGGCAGGGCACAGCCGGCGTAATCGTTGATTGGCCGGAACACCCCCGTCCATCCGCCAATCCGCCCATCTTCGGGCGATGGGCCGATGGACCTCGGTACGCATGTAGTCCCGCGGGAAGGCGCTGAGTATTGAATTCTCGATGCGCTGCCTGGCGCATTTGCGAAGTGGCATGGATTTCAATGGGTTCGTCAATCTGACAGGAGCATTGCAATATGACAAAAGCTTGCTTGGCACCGCCTACTCCACTACCGGGGCAACTGTCAAAAAGAACGCTCAATGCATTAGCTCGGCATGGCATCACCAGCGTTGAACAGGTGATGGATGCGTATCCCGAACGTCTGTTGCGGCTTTCAGGGTTTGGCTTGACGGCACTCAGAGATGTGGAGAAAGTGCTTTTTCCATGGCAACAATATAATCCGGCCCGTCTCTCAAGAAGTTCGCAATCTATGAAGAAAATAAACCGCTTGCTGCCGGTATATGATTTTGAGGCTTTGCTAGATATTGGCAAGAAAACTTCAGAATTCTGATTCACCATCAAACCGAATCATGGCAGGAATCCCCCGATGAAAAGCCATGTAAAAATCATCGAAAATCCGAATTCATTCGGCGCATATCCCAAGAATCTATCGGCGTGAAAGCCATGAGACGGTACGGATGGCAAGAAAAGAGTGCAGTCCTCATGGGTGTTGACGGGTAGTGCTGCGCGCCCACCCTGTAGGGGATATCACCTCGGTTCCCCGCTCTGCCGCTTTGCCTGGGCATGAACTACCGCACACTGGTTCAAGTTAGTACGCCTTCCCCCACTTCCCATCAGCGATTGTTGACAGTCTTTTCCGTAAGGCTGCAATACAATCGATCAATTGATAGGTATCTTCTATTAATTTGCAATTATCAATTGTTTGCAATAATGAAGCAGGAAGAGGGTGATGGGGCTTGACTTTTCAAATTCCATGGATCCTGACTGGATTAATGGATTCTCAAACTCTTATGGCAAAGCTTGAGAATGCAGCCGGTGCAAAGATTCAATAACGGCTCAGTAAATAATAAAAAAGAAGTCCGGTTGAAAACCATGGTTCCCTGTTTTGAATTCACCAAATACAACTTATTTATTATTTTATGGGGCTTTGTATGGCTTTTGATTTAATTCAAAAGAGAATTTTGAATTTTGGCTTTCTGTTGATATTTTCTTTGGTGCTTTTTCCTGCGCTGGCGCGTGCGCAAAGTGCTGACTTGCAGATCACAAAGACAGGGCCGGTATCCGCGAATGGCGGAGACAGCTTTTCATATCAACTGACAATCAACAATAATGGACCAAGCTCCGCAGATGGCGCAAACTTCATAGATAACCTTCCTTCCAATTTGACAAACATAGCAGCAAGCTGTGTCTCGGCAACCAATGGAGCGATATGCCCTGCTTCCATGGCGATCAGCAGTCTCAGTGTGACCGGTACTATTCCTGTTTTTCCTGCTCTGGGAAAGGTCGTCATTGAAATCACCGGAAAGTTTCCCAGCAGTGGACCATCGAGCATTACAAACTCGGCGCGCGTAGACACCCCGTCGGGTGTAACTGATCCTGACCTTGCCACCAATACCAGCGTGGTCAGCACGATCATGTCCTATAAAACTGATCTTGCTGTCACCAAGAAACAAAGCTCCGATACCTTTGCATCGGGTGTCCCTGTGACTTACACAATGACGCTGGTGAATAATGGCCCTTCCAGTGCAGATGGCGCCAATATTCGTGATAGTTTGACGAATTTTGCCAATTACAATTCTGGCCCTCCTTATGATTATTTGACCATCAGTACCAATTTTGTCAGTTGCACTGCAACTGCAGGGGCTGTTTGTCCGGCAAATTCAGAGTTCCCCAGCCAATCTGCAACGGGAATTGATTACATGCTGTTCAATACAGCAGTGCCGGTCTTGCCTGCCGGAGGGACAATTACCATTGTCTACACGATGACCCCCACCATCACGGGGCCTCAGCGTTGCAGCACTGGTGCGGGTTTTCTGGAGAATGCATTCAATGTATCGCTGCCTGCGGGCATGAGCGATACAAGCTACGACAATAATTCAGCCCAGGTCAGAATATCGACCCCCCAATCGGCAGACTGCCCGCAGACGGATCTGGCAGTAACAAAGACGCAGAGCACCAATGTATTTGCACCTGGCGCTCCTGTGACGTACACAATGACACTTGTGAACAATGGGCCCAATGCAGCAGATGGCACGAGCATACGTGATGCCATTACAAGTTTCGCAAACTACAACGCTGGCGCTCCGTATGACTACATGAACATCGATGCCACATTTGTTGACTGTACGGCTTCTGGTGGCGCAATTTGCCCTGATGATTCGAATTTCAATAACCTGTCAGCAACGGGTATTGATTACAACCTGTTCAGCACCACGGTACCCCAGTTGCCTGCGGGTGGGGCGCTCACCATTGTCTATACCATGACACCGACCATTGTGGGCACACAACGCTGCAGCTCAGGCGCTGGTTTCATACAGAATGAATTCAGTGCCGCACTGCCAAGCGGCACGACCGACAGCAACTATGGCAATAACTCGGCGCAGGTGGTGATTCAGACCCCTGAGGCTCCACCATGCCCGCAAACAGACCTGCAGGTCACAAAAACGCAAAGTACCGATATTTTTGTAGCGGGCACGCCTATTACCTACACAATGACCCTTGTCAATAATGGTCCCAATGCAGTGGATCAGGTGCCCATCACGGATGCCATCACCAACTTTGCCAATTACACCTATGGGGCTCCATACCAGTACATAAATACCAGCACGTCCTTTGTTGGCTGTACTGCCACAGGCGGTGCTGTTTGCCCGGATGCAACGAATTTCGGCAACCAATCTCAGGCAGGGATTGATGTGACCGTATTCAGTACCTCTGTTCCAAAGCTCCCGGTAGGAGGCACCGTCACCGTGGTTTACACGATGACGCCAACGGTTCTCGATGTACCTTCGTGTGGCGCCAGTCCTTCCAGTTATATTCTGAACACCTTCTCTGCTTCTGTGCCAGCGGGTGTTACCGATCCGGGGCCTGGAACCAATTCGGCCCAGGTGTATTTGCCCGTGAGCTGTTCGGATATTTCCGTCAATAAGAAGGTGGATCCGGTGACGACGAGCGTCAGTGGAGCAACCGTGGTCTACACCGTGGATGTCGCGAACGCTGCAGGCTCGGCCGAGGCCAGCAATGTTGCTTTTTCCGATCCTTTGCCCAGCGGGTTTGTTTATGGAAATGCTGTCTGTACCGCACAAACGCCAGGGGCGGTTTGCGGTACGGTGAACTATGACAGCGCGACCCGCACCGTGACGAGCACGATTCCCACCATTCCGGAAGGCGGGATCGTTCGCTTTGTCATCACTGGCGCTGCGGGCAACACTCCGGGTACCTATGGCAATACAGCGTCTGCATCAGTGGCACCAGGGTGGATTGACCCCGTGCCCAAGTCCAACAGCAGTACCGTGAATCTGCAGATATTCAATACGAGTTCGCCCATCACGGTCACCAAGATGCTTGCGGGTCTGCCTGCCACCGGTATGCCTACAGCCATGACGTTTACGGGAGAGGTCCGCTGCGGAGCGCAACCTCCTCAAAAGTGGTCTGCCACAGTCGCAGCCGGGGCGGTGAGTGGACAGAGCGCTGCATTGAGCTTTTACGACAGAGATGTCTGCACTGTGACGGAAGATATCCCCCCTGCTGCGCCAAATGGATATGCATGGACGGGGAGCGTAACCATCACCCCGAACCCTACGCCAGTCCTTGGGCCCAATACGCCGTTGGCGGTGGTTGTCACCAACACATTGTCTGCCCTGCCACCAGGAAAGGTGACGATCACCAAGATTGCGCAAACCCAAGCGGGCGCTCCCGCAACGGGCCAGGCCACATTTACCTTTTCAGGGTCGGGCGCTGGTGTGCCTGCAACCACCACCGTGGTGACGACGGCCGGTGCCGGCAGCCAGACGATATCCGATCTGCCTGCTGGGCAGACCTCTCAATGGGTCGAAAACATCGTCTCGGGATGGCAACTGGTGAGCATCCAATGTACCGATCAAAACGGTGCGCCTCCACAAGGCACGGTCACTACGGACCTGGCCCAAAGACAGCTGAACGTTGCGCTTGCAGCTTCGGAGCAATTGGTCTGCACATTTACCAACCGGCAAACCAGCACCATTGATCCTCCAGTTGACCCACCGATTGATCCACCCATCAACCCGCCAGTTGCACAGCCCAAGCCGGTTCCGGCGTTGGATGCATGGAAGCTGGTGCTCATGATGCTTGCAGTTGCCGCTTTAGGCATGTCCAGGCTGAGCCACGCAAGGCGCCGCTGATCGCTGCACGGACTTTGATACGCCGATATCCCACAAGGATATCGGCGTATGTCTTTGTGCACTCGCATTTCTGGCGACAGTGCGGAACTCCGCCGTAACGGAGACGACAGCGCTGTTGCAATTGGCGGCACTGACTATGGCCTGGCCAACCCGTTGCCATAGTTGTTCATGGTGGGCTAGCTGTGAACCGTCAAAAGATAGGCGGAGTTCGTCTACCTGACCAGGGGCAGTTCACGGCGGCGGTGGATGCAGATCACCTGCGTGGGTGGCAATGCACGACTGCAGCATCCGATGGCGGCACCGCCGGGCGATGAGCAGTGCCTTGGACTCGGGCCCCGGGGCGAACGCGCGGGCCTGGAGGCACATGGGCCAGGGCGGCTCTGCCGCCGCTCAGATAGCAACCCAATCACTTCCTAACTGTCTGTGTTGTGACGCCTTGGGCAAGACCAGCCCGAGCGGCGCCTAGGCCGTGAATGGTCATCTGTTTGACCATCTCAAGTCGGCGGGTGAAGGTAGGTTGGGCATCGCGGTGGCGTTGTTCAGAAACACCATGCCCAGCATGCCAAAACGACCTGTCAATTCCATGCCGGACATGGTGCCGTCGTCCAGTTGGGTGACGTAGTCCACTACGCCAACAGCGACGAGCAGTACCAGACCCGATATGCCCATGTCAAAGATGTTGGGCCATGGGTTGACTGACGTCAATAGTGCCTACCGGGCAAATACGGAGCTTGCACCAAGCCCCAAGAAAGGCAGGGCGATGCATACCCGCTTATCGGTAGAAAATAACTGCCAACATATTCAGAAAATGTTTCTGCTATTTCATGTTATTAATTGTGTCATTGAATATCAATCAATGATTTGCTGAAAATTCTTATAATTTACTTTATCCCATCAATAATTAGATGTTATTTATTAAATATCTAATTTATTGTTTTTAAAGAAATTTTCATAAAATTTCAGAATGAATTGCTTTGATTTCAGTGTTGTTTTTATAGCGTGATTTATTTGTAAAAAGAGATGCGATGCTTGCCAGTTTCAATTATTTCTTGTCATAATTTTCAATGACTATCTATTGATCAATAGTTATGATCAATTATTTGATTTGGTTAATTGGAGAGTAAATGCAGGCAATTAATCAGCCAATAGGCGTTGCAGTCTCTTTCGGGCAGATGCCGTGCTCGCGCGGCATGCCTTGGCGAGCACGCGGCGGCATTGTGGCAAGAGGGATTGTGGGGCGCGATCGGCTGTGTAAAACCCTGTGTTGCCTGCCGGGCAAAGTGCCTGCGCAGTCCAACCCGCGCACGAGCCTCTGGCTGGCGGCCAGCAATCTCTTTTCTTGGATGGTGCACCGCTATGACTGACGATAAAGGCGCAAGGCGCAGCCGCCAGTATGGGCCAACGCCGCGGCAGTTGGCGTACTTCAAGGAGGTGGCGCACCACCTTAGTTTCAGAAACGCAGCTTCCGTGCTGTCGCTGAGCCAACCAGCACTGACTTCCGCCATTCAGGAGCTGGAATCCCTCGTCGGTGCCAGGCTGTTTGACCGGGGCACACGCTCGGTGCAACTGACGCCTTCCGGCAAGGCCATTCGCCCGCAAATGGAGTGGATGCTGAGCAATTACCTCCTTGGAGTTTAGGGCATTGAGCAGATGCTGCAGCGAGGCGAGGACATGTTGCGCATCGCGTATGTGCCCGCTGCCGCACAGCTGGCGGCTGCTTCCATCATTCAGTGGCAAAGAGCCCGCCCGATGACCATGCTCCAGTGGACCGACATGGGGGACCATCTGCTGGCCGCTGCCGTTGAAGGTGGAGAGGTCGATATTGGCTTGGGGCTGGGTTTCACGGCTTCCGAGACGCTGGAGACGCAACTGATTGCGCAGGAGCAGGTTGTGGCCATTGTGGCGCCGCACCACGTGCTGGCTAAAAAGCAGTCCCCGCAATGGATCGAGTTGCGTAACCACCCCTTGGTGATGCTGTCCCACGGTCACCAGCAGCAGGCCATCATGCGTTCAATGGAGCAGAGCGATTCCGACATGGCCTTGGTCAAATCGGTATCGCATATCGAGTCCCTGTATGCCATGGTGGAAACCGGCATGTATGTGGGCCTGGTGTCCAGCCTCTATGAGGCCTGCTATCTGGCCAGAGGGCTTGTGGCGGTCAAGGCGCAGTCGCCTGCATTGACCCGGTATGTGAGTCTGGTGACACGCAAATGCCTACCCGGCGCGCGCCGTCCGATTGTGCAGGATTGCTGGGAATACCTGTGCATGCACATGAAGAAGGTGGCGTAGAGCCCAACTCTCTCATGCCCTTCATGCCATTGATGAAAAGGCAACCCACATCCACACGGTGAGACGCAATGCGTTACTGCGCCCCTGTCGCATTCTGAAGGCGCACGGTGTCGTGCGCCATGCGTGATCAGGCGGTCAGGCGCTCCAGCGCTTCACGGTACTTGGCCGCAGTCTTGTCGATCACTTCCTGGGGCAGGCGAGGAGCGGGCGCGGTCTTGTCCCAGGGTTTGCCGTTCACCTTGGCCTGTTCCAGCCAGTCGCGCACAAACTGCTTGTCATAGCTGGGAGGGTTGGTGCCATGTGCCAGTGCATCGGCATAACCTTCCACGGGCCAGTAGCGCGAGCTGTCGGGCGTCAGCACTTCGTCCATCAGCACCAGCTTGCCGTTTTCGTCCAGGCCGAATTCGAACTTGGTGTCTGCAATGATCATGCCCTTTTCCAGGGCGATGGAGGCCGCCTTTTTGTAGATGGCAATGCTCAAGTCGCGAATCTGGGCGGCCAGTTCGGGGCCCACGATTTCGACGGTGCGCTCGAAGGTGATGTTTTCGTCGTGCTCACCCGCTTCAGCCTTGGCTGCAGGGGTGTAGATGGGTTCGGGCAACTTGGCGGAGTTGACAAGGCCTGCGGGCAGCGGGACGCCGCACACCGCTTGCGATTCCTGGTATTCCTTCCAGCCGCTGCCGGCCAGATAGCCGCGCACTACGGCCTCGATGGGCACGGGCTTGAGGCGCTTGACCAGCATGGAGCGTTGGGCAACCTGGGGCACTTCGTCAGGCTGCACCACGGATTCCGGTGCGTCACCCGTCAGATGGTTGGGGCAGATGTCTCTCAGCTTGTCGAACCAGTACAGCGCCATTTGCGTCAGCAGTGCGCCCTTGCCGGGGATCGGCTCGCCCATGATCACGTCAAAGGCGGAGAGGCGGTCCGACGCGACCATCAGGATGCGGTCGTTGCCGACAGCGTAGTTGTCGCGCACCTTGCCGCGGGCCAACAGAGGCAGGGAGTGGAGCTTGGAGGTATGCAGTGCAGAAGGTACGGACTGGGTCATGGTGATGCAAAACAATGGACGGGCACCCGCCGCGCGCATGGCAGGCGCGCAGGCTCGCTGCGGAGGGCAAGCTTGGAATTGTAGTCGCCATGCCTTGTGTGGCCTGATGTGGGCACCGTATGTCTTCTTTCCTGGTGCAGTATTGGTTTACCAGACGGTAAAACACGTAGGTGCCTACGTGCGCCTGCATGCTGCAGCATGTGTGGCGTTAAACATGCAACTGCCCGCAGCGCGCCAGCACATAGGGATGGGGGGCTGCAAATTTGGGAGCGGGAATGTCTTATTTGTAACAAAACGAGCGGAAATCGTTGTCAGCGAACAGAAAGAATCCTACTTCGATGGGTTGTCATAGGCTTGCAATTTTGTAGGTCAGGGCGCATCATGGTTTCTACGCATGCATGTGTTTCCCCCTTCGGGTGGCTTGGGTTGCAAGCAACCTGAGGCACTTTTCTCGATTTGCAGAAGGAGACTTATTCATGAACCTGACGATCAGCGGGCACCATTTGGAGGTGTCCCCGGCGTTGCGCGAATATGTAACCGCAAAGTTGACCCGCATCACGCGGCACTTTGACCAAGTGGTGGATGCCAAAGTTTTACTTTCGGTGGAAAAGCAGAAGGAAAAGGAGAAACGGCAGCGTGTAGTGTGCAATCTGCGGGTTAAGGGCGATGAGCTGTGTGTACAGTGCTCCCACCATGATTTGTATGCTGCGGTAGATGCTTTGGTGGACCGGCTCGATCGCATGGTCGGTCGCCACAAGCAACGTGTTCAATCTCACTACAGCGATGCTTTGCGGCAAGCAATGGCGTAAACCCTCGGCTTTTGCCGAGGAAAAAAGGAATCTGTCTGAGTACTGACCGATAATACGTGCAGCAACACCTGCATCAAGGTGTTGCTGCGTTTGTTTGATCACGCTCCTGGTTGCCTGCCTTATTGCCGCACTTCACTATGAACTGTCTTGCCTCTATCCTGCCCCCAGCTCAAGTGCTAGTGAGCGTGGATGTCACCAGTAAAAAACGCGCGTTCGAAGAAGCCGGTCTGCTGTTTGAAAGCCTGCATGGGCTCTCGCGTGCCTTGGTCACCGACAGTCTGTTTGCACGTGAACGCCTGGGCTCCACCGGCCTGGGTCATGGTGTGGCCATCCCGCATGGCCGTATCAAGGGGCTCAAATCGCCGATGGCCGCCGTTTTCCAGCTGGAGCGTCCCATTGGTTTCGATGCCCCTGATGAACAACCTGTTCATTTGCTGATCTTTCTGCTGGTGCCTGAAGCAGCAACCCAGCAGCACCTTGAAATATTGGGCGAAATCGCCGAGCTGCTCTCCAACGCCAGCCTGCGCGAGCAGATGAAATCCACCACCAACGCAGAACAGTTGCATCAGCTGATTGACTCCTGGCAGTCATCGGCCCAATCGTCGACCACGGCGCACGCGTAAGCGAGCCTCCAGACGGCGGCTTTTCGCGCCACCTGTCCGTACCAAAGCGCACCCCCGGGTGCGCTTTGTGTTGCTGTTGCGGCTTTTCCTGCTACGCTTTCAAGTATGCAAGGTGCGCGCGCGGCGTGCCCGCCGCCTTGCATACAGGTTTTGAAAGGGCAGTACGGTGAAACCCAATGTCGTCAGCGCAGATGTGTTGTTTGAGGAGTTCCGCTCCTCGCTCCGGTGGGAGTGGCTGGCGGGCCTTGGCGCGTCCGAGCGGCGCTTTGACGAAGTGGCCGTGCGCAGCGCGCGCTCCAGTGCCGATCTGGTCGGCTATCTGAACTACATCCATCCGTACCGTGCGCAGGTGCTGGGTGAGCGCGAAATCGCCTATCTCACCAATTCCACCACCGAAGACTGCCGTCGCCGCATTGCGCGCATTGTCACGCTGGAGCCACCGGTGCTGGTGCTGGCCGATGGGCAGGGTGCGCCCGATGAGCTGCTGTCCATGTGCGAACGCGCGCACATTCCGATGTTCGCAACCAGGGAGTCGGCAGCGTTTGTGATCGATGTGCTGCGCGCCTACCTGTCCAAGCATTTTGCCGACCGGGCCACCATGCATGGCGTGTTCATGGACATTCTGGGCATGGGCGTGCTGATCACGGGCGAATCGGGCCTGGGCAAGAGCGAGCTGGGGCTGGAACTGATCACGCGCGGCAATGGCCTGGTGGCCGACGACGCGGTCGATCTGTACCGCATCAACCAGACCACGATTGAAGGCAAGTGCCCGGACTTGCTGCAGAACCTGCTGGAAGTGCGGGGAATCGGCCTTCTGGATATCCGCGCCATCTTTGGCGAGACCGCCGTGCGCCGCAAGATGCGGCTCAAGCTCATTGTGCATCTGGTGCGCAAAGAGACCATGGAGCGTGATTACGAGCGTCTGCCCTCGGCGCCGCTGACGCAGGATGTGCTGGGCATTCCGGTGATGAAGGTGGTGATCCAGGTGGTGGCCGGCCGCAATATTGCCGTACTGGTGGAAGCGGCTGTGCGCAACACCATCTTGCAATTGCGCGGGATCGACACCTACCAGGAGTTTGTGGACCGGCACCGCAAGGCGATGGCCAGCGGGCGCGAGCTGTAGGCCTTTTGCGGGCAGGCCCGCGTTACACCCGCTATACCAGCCGCAAATCCTTGACCGCCGCCTGCGGAAACACCTGCTGCACCTGCGCGGGCGTCAGGCCGTACATGCGTGCAAACAGGCCACCCAGCACGCTGCGGTACTCGTTGAGCACAGGGTAGTCGCGGTTCTGGAACAGATTCGCTTCGCTCACCTCTATCTGTTCGCCTACGACATGGCCTCCTGCCTGCGCGGAGAGGCTGCCGCCCAGCAGCCAGTACGCGGTGCCGTGGCCATGGTCTGTGCCCTTGTTGCCGTTTTCGCGGAAGGTGCGGCCAAATTCGCTGATCACCGCCACCACGGTGTGGCGCCAGGGCTCAGGCCCCATCTCCTGCGCGAAAGCGGCCAGGCCGCGGCCCAGGTCGTCCAGCCGGTTGGCCAGGTTGCCGCTGGCGCCGCCCTGGTTCACGTGCGTGTCCCAGCCGCCCACGTCGACGAAGCCCAGGTCGAACTGGTCGCGCATCAAGGTGGCCATGCGCTGCGCCACGAGGCTGAAGCCCTTGGCGCTGATGGCATCGCGCCCGGCCTTGTCCATTTCTTCCTGCATGCCGCGCAGCACGGCATCGCGCACGGCAAAGCCTTCGTTTACGGCGGGCGCCAGCGGGGTGCCGGCATACATGGCGGCAATGGCGCGGCTGCGGTTGGCGTCGACGCTGCCTTTGCCGACATCTGCCAGGGCTGTATTGGCGATGCGTGCCGGGCCGCGCATGCACAGCGGCAGTTGCGCGGTGAATGCCATGGGCGCCATGCCGCTGCGCCCTTGCAGCAACTGGGCCAGGCGGTTCATGAAGCCGGTGCGAAAGCTCTGGTGGGCGTCCAGCGGCTGGCCCAGTTCGATGGAATCCTGGGTTTCGAAATGGCTGCGCGAGAGGTCATGGGTGCCTGCAAACGGCACAAAGCAGGCCTGCCTGCCCTGAAAGAGCGGCAGCAGGCTGCCTTCCATTGCCGGGTGCAGGCCCCAGCGGGTATCCAGCGGCAATGCGCCATTGGCTTCTCCCGGGCGCGCGATGGCAATCGTGGGGCGCGCCGCGTAGTAGAAATCGCTGTGCGTGGGCACCAGCAGGTTGCTGCTGTCGTAGGCGCCGCGCAAGAACACGAGCAGAAGGCGCGGTGTGTCGCTACGCGGTGCGGCGGCGCGCGCACGCGCCAGGCTGAATGTGAGCGGCAGGCTGGCTGCAGCGGAGAGAAAGTGGCGTCTTTGCATGGCGAACCTCGTCAGCGAACCATCATCTCGGGGGCGGAGAGAAAGTAGGTGTTCCAATCGGGCACATTGCGCGCCTGCGCGAGCGCGGCGCGTGTTGCCGCGCTCCACTGGTCCACGCGGCTCTGGGCCGTGGCACGTTGCGCCAGGTCAGGGTAGGGCGGCTGCTCAAGCGGCGCCTTGGGGTCGGTGCGGAACAGGACTGCACTGCGTGCTGCAATCTGCCGGGCCACATCAAAGCGTGCGGCCATCTGGCCGGAGCTGGCCCAGTCCGACTGCGACATGGGATAACCGTCCGGCGTTTCGTGGCCGTAGATGGGCTGGCCCAGGCGGTTGATCCAGCCGATCACCGGGCGCACGTCGCTCGCCACGCGTTCGTCGTATCCCAGGCGCACGGCGCCCAGCACATAGTGCATTGGGTCCTTGAAGCGCTGGCCTTGCTGTGCCTGGGCCTGCGGCGCCGTCAGCAGGCTGCGCAGGGTCGCGGCGATATCGCCGTGGCTGCTGGTGAAGGCGGCTGCGGTGCGTTGCACCAGAGCGGGAGGCGGGTTGTCGTCGATGAAGAACACCGCCAGCTTGCGGGCGATGAAATGGGCCGTGGCAGGGGATGCAACGATGCGGTCCAGCGCCTCATCGACCGCTGCCAGGCCTTTGGCGCGCAGCGGCTGCCCCAGAAAGACCTGCGGCGCATAGTCGTGCCGGTTGGGGTTGAACTCGAAAAACCCCTGACGGCGGTAATCGGCCCGCAGCGCGGGCGGGAGCCGAGGTGGCGCATCGGCGTCGCGGGTGCTGAAACCCACGCCCGTCAGCACGTGTGCCATGGCCTGCACATCGGCCTGGGTGTAGCCGCTGCCCACGCCCATGGTGTGCAGCTCCAGCAACTCGCGGGCGTAGTTTTCGTTGATGTGGTCTTTGGCGTTGCTGGCGTTGTCCAGGTACAGCAGCATGGCGGGGTGGCGCATGCTGGCTTCCAGCAAGGTGCGGAAGTTCCCCAGCGCATTGGGTCGAATGGCCTGCTCCTCGTAGTCGCCAATCCACAGCCGGGTTTCGCCTTTGCGGGTGCTGACGTTGAAGTGGTTCATCCAGAACCAGGTCATCTGCTCCTGCAACTGGGCTGGCGAGTACAGGGCACGCAGCACCTGGCGCTGCTGGGCCTGGGCCGCAAGCTGGTTCAGGTGGCGCTGCACTTCCTGGCGCAGGCGCGTGCTCTCGCCTTCGTCAGTGGCGTTGCGTATGGCGAGGCGTTGCGAGGCTACATCGCGTTGTATGTCGGCCATGCTGCGCTGGCTGATTTCCATCTCTGCAATGCGTTGCTGCGCCTCGGCAGGCAGGGCTGGTTGCTGAGGATTGAGTTGCTCGTCCAGCCAACGGCGCAGCCCCAGGCGCTGCAAGCGCTGATCGGCACTGTCACTGGCGCCCCAGGTCACGCGGTCGAGCCACTGCAGGCGCTGGGCGGCGCTCAGCGGCGCGTCGGGCACCGCGGTCTGGCTGCTGACCACGCCTGGTGGCTCGTGAGAGGCGCAAGCGGTAAGCCAGAGGGCGCCCGCCAAGGCGGCAGCGCTGAGGGATAGCATTCGGTAGGCACGCATGGCAAAGGGCTCTTGCTGCAGATATGCCATGGTGCCTTGCTGCCGTCGCGCTGCTGTAAAGCTATGTATGCAAAACGTAAAAAAGCGAAGCGTTTTGGGCGCTTCGCTTTGAATTTTTAAAAAGGTGAAAGGGTCTGCTTATTTGGCCTTGGTGGCGCAATCTGCACATTGGCCGTAAAGGGCCATCGAATGGTCATGCACCACCCAGCCCTTGCTCTTGGCGATGGATTGCTGGCGCTTTTCGATCTCGGCGTCGTAGAACTCTTCGACCTTGCCGCAGCTGGTGCAGACGAAATGGTCGTGGTGCTGGCCTTCGTTCAGCTCGTAGACGGCCTTGCCGCTTTCAAAATTGCTGCGAATCAAGATACCAGCCTGCTCAAACTGGGTGAGCACGCGGTACACGGTGGCCAGGCCGATGTCGGAGCGCTCTTCCAGCAGCACGCGGAACACGTCTTCTGCCGTCATATGGCGCTGGGATCCGTTCTGGAAGATGTCCAGGATCTTGAGGCGTGGAAGGGTTGCCTTGAGGCCGGTGCTTTTGAGTTCGTCGATGTTCTTCATAACAAGGTCTTTCAAGTTTGCCCGCGCAGGATGCGGGCTTCTGGAGAAGGCCCGGAGACCAGCCGCTACAATGGCCGATCATATCGCTATGTCTATAACCATGCCTGAATTTGTTCGTTCCGGCGTCCGCATGGCGGCGCTGCTCGCCTTGGGCGCCAGTGTTGCTGCCTGCGGCTCATTCAATGAGGCCAGCCGCAAGTTTGCCGACTCCATCACGCCCTACAAGGTGGAGGTGGTGCAAGGCAATGTGATCACCAAGGAGCAAGTGGACGCCCTGCAAAAGGGCATGAGCCGCCAGCAGGTCCGAGACCTGCTGGGCACGCCGCTTCTGACCAGCGTGTTCCACTCCAACCGCTGGGATTACGTTTTCACCATCAAACGCAAGGGCGTGCCGGAGCAGGAGCGGCGCTTTACCGTCTTCTTTGATGACACGGGCCTGGAGCGTTACGAAGGCGATGAGATGCCGAGCGAGCAGGAGTTCGTCGCATCGGTCACCACCTCGATCAAGAACCCCAAGGTGCCGCGCCTGGAGGCAACGCCTGAAGAGTTGGCCAAGTACCAGAAGGACGAGGCCAAGCCCGCCGATGCGGAACCCGCACCTGCCTCCAACACCAGCAACGCTACGGCACCCGACAGCTACCCGCCGCTGGAATCTGCACCGCGTTGATGCACCTGTTTTGATAGCTGCTGGCGCTTGCTGGTCGGGCGCTGGTGGCCAAAATTAATGATAATCAGGCGATGGGGCGGGCAGGCCGCCCGCGCCACAGGAACCGTTTCATGACTGCCACCGCTACCTCCGCACCATCCGCCATCCGCGTAGCCATTGCTGGCGCCAGTGGCCGCATGGGCCACATGCTGATCGAAGCCGTACTGGCCAGCCCTGACCTGCGACTGACCGGTGCGCTGGATGCCGCAGGCAACCCCAGCCTGGGCGCCGATGCCGGTGCTTTTCTGGGCAAACCCACGGGAGTTGCCGTGACGGCCGATGTGGGCCAGGCGCTCGCCAATGCCGATGTGCTGATCGACTTCACCCGCCCCGAAGGTACGCTGGCCCATCTGGCCGTAGCGGCTGAAAAAGGCGTAGGCGTGGTCATTGGCACCACGGGTTTCAATGACGCGCAGAAGGCGCAGATTGCCCAGGCGGCCGAGAAGACAGCCGTCGTCTTTTCTCCGAACATGAGCGTGGGCGTCAACGTCACCTTCAAGCTGCTCGAGATGGCAGCCAAGGCGCTGCAGGATGGCGGCTATGACATCGAAATCATCGAAGCGCACCACAAGCACAAGGTGGATGCGCCTTCCGGTACGGCGCTGAAGATGGGCGAGGTGATTGCCGATGCCCAGGGCACCAAGCTCGCCGACCGCGCCGTGTACGAGCGCTATGGCGATACCGGCGCGCGCGTGGATGGCAGCATCGGTTTTGCCACCGTGCGCGGCGGTGATATCGTGGGCGACCATACCGTGCTGTTTGCCGGCGATGGCGAGCGCATCGAGATCGCCCACAAATCCAGCAGCCGTGCCGGTTACGCCAAGGGCAGCCTGCGTGCGGCGCGCTATCTGGCAAAGCACAAGCGCGGCCTGCACAGCATGTACGACGTGCTGGGCCTGAACCCATAAGCCTGCAGGGAGCGGCACATGACGACATGGCAATGGCTTTCGCAAGCGGACGGCGTGGCCCGTGGCACGGCCGTGGTGCTGCTCATCATGTCGGTCATCAGCTGGGTGCTGATTCTCTACAAGGCCTGGTGGCTGTCGCGCGCCCAGCGAGATACCGCGCGCGCCACCAGCGCTTTCTGGCAGGCCAGCAGCTGGGAGCAGGCGCGCACCCAGTTGCCGGGTTTTGACCGCGCAGCGCTCATCACCCCTGCGGTGGATGCCATTGAACACATTGTTGGGGGCATTCCCGCTGCGCAGCACAGCCTGGCGGTGGCCAGTGGCGCGCAGGTGCAGACCACGCGTCTGCTGCGCGAGGTGCTGCAATCGGCCAGCCACCGCCTGCAGTGGGGGCAGACGGTGCTCGCCACCATTGGCGCTACGGCACCCTTTGTCGGTTTGCTGGGCACGGTCTGGGGCATTCACCATGCGCTGGCTGCATTGGCCGGGGCCGATCATGTGAGCCTGGAGCAACTGGCCGGTCCGGTGGGCGAGGCCCTGGTGATGACCGCAGCAGGCCTTGCCGTGGCACTGCCTGCCGTGCTGGCCTACAACCTGCTGGGCCGCAAGGTGGCGCAGGTGGAAGAGCAGCTCGAAGGATTCGCCCTCGACATGCAAACCTGGGCCTTGCAGCAGGTGGTGCAGCCCAATGCGGCGGTGGCACCCATCCCTACACCGCAAACAGCTATGGATTACATAGCAAACGTGGGCAGCCGCTGACGCGGCGCAGGCACGGCCATGGCATTCGGACGCTTCAGCAAACCCGCGAGTCACCCGCCCATCAGCGCCATCAATGTGACGCCGCTGGTCGATGTGATGCTGGTGCTGCTGGTGATCTTCATCATGGCGGCACCCTTGCTGGCCGCGTCCATTCGGCTGGATCTGCCCAAGGCTGCCAGTGCGACCGCCGACAACCCCCCCGCAGCCATCGCCGTGCAGATGAACGCGAAAGGCGAATTGTTTGCCGATGGCAAGGCGACGGATCTGGCCGCACTCAAGGCGCTGCTCAAACAGCAGGCCGAACGCAACCCGCAAACCGAGGTGCAACTGTCCATTGACCAGAGCCTGCCTTATGCGCGGGCGGTGGAATTGATGGACGCCGCGCAATCCGCTGGCCTCTCCCGCATGGGCTTTGTGGCGCAACCTGCAGCGGCTTCGCCCGCCGCGCAAAGCCGCTGATATTCTTGCCAGTGCACGCAGCACCTGCGTCGCCTGCCGGTATCGTCTATCGATACTTGCCCGCGCTGTGCTCGGGCAATGGATGGCATTGGCTACAGTGCTGCAGCATGATCGATGCATCCCCAAACGAGGAGAAGTGATGGATTCAAGCCTCTACCAAGCAGCCGCGCAGGCCGCGCCCGGCGACGGCAAGGCCGCCCGGCTGTACGCATTGGCGGTGTCGCCCGGTGCGCCGCAGGCCCTGGCACGGCGTGTGCGCTGGGGCTTGATGCTGGTGGCTGCGCTGCTGCTGGCCAGCGGGCTGATCTTCTGGGTGGCTGCCAACTGGCAGGGGCAGTCGCGCCTGTTCAAGCTGGGCCTGATCGAGGGAGCACTGGCGCTGTCGGTGCTGGTGGCCTGTGCTTGGCCACGCGCCAGGGTGCCCGCGCTTCTGTGCGCCACATTGACGCTGGGCGGGTTGCTGGCCTACGTGGGCCAGACCTACCAGACCGGCGCAGACGCCTGGCAGCTGTTTGCCGTGTGGGCGGCGCTGTCGCTGATCTGGGTGGGTCTTGCGCGCAACGATGTGCTCTGGACGGTGTGGGTGCTGGTGCTGGCCACTGGTATCGTCACCTGGTCGGGCCGGGTGGACCTATGGAATGTGTTTTTTCTGGATCGGGAACAGCTACCGCAACTGCTGCTGCGCATGGCACTGTGGCTGGGCCTGGCGCTGGTGCCTGCGGTGGTGTCGCTGATTCCGTGGCTGCGGGTGCAAGGGGGCGTGGCATGGTGGTCGCACCGCATGGCACTGGGCCTGGCGCTGGCAGCCTGGGTGGGTATTGGGATAGTTCAGGTATTCGATTTTGGTGCCAAACACACTGCGCTGGGCTGGGTGCTGTCGGCCGTGCTGGTGGCTGCCACCTTGCTGGTGTCGCTCTACGGGCGGTTTCAGGACTTTGTGGCCGCCAGCCTGGCGGCGCTGGCCGCCAATGTGCTGGTGCTGGCACTGGTGGCGCGCTGGCTGGCAGACGGCAGTGATCTGGAGGCATTGCTGGTGTTTGGTCTCATCGCCTTGGCTTGTCTGGGTGGCTCGGTGCGCGGCCTCATTGCAGTGCAGCAGCGTATGCGCGCTTTGCCTGTGGCAGAACGGGAGGTGGTGTGATGGCCGGTTTGCGATCTTCATCCGCATGGTGGGCGGCGGCCCGCCAGCAGGGCCTGGTGCACAGCGATGCGCCCACGTCCGACAGCCACGAACCTGGCCCGTTGCTGATCGGCCTGGCCATGCTGGGGGCGCTGGCCTGTCTGCTGCCACTCGGTATCTTTTTTGCGCTGGCATTGGATGAGCGCTTTCTGCTGGGCCCTGGTGGCCTCGTGACGGGCACGCTGGCGCTGGCCATTGGCGGCTGGCTGCTGCGCGGTTACACGCAGGCTTTTGTCAATTGCGTGGCTCTGGTCTTGTGGGCACTGGGGGGTGGGCTGCTGGTTTTCAACCTGGGTGATTCGCTGTTCGATTCGCGCCCCGGAGCGCTTTTGCTGTGCGCCCTTGCGGCTGGCTGGGCCATCGGTGGGGCCTGGCTGGCGCAGGCGCGCTGGATCCAGTCGGTCATGGGCGTGTGCTGGGCGGTGGCTGCTTATGCATTTCTCAGCATCTTGGAGAGTTTTGTGCCGGTGCTGTGGAGTCTCCAACTGGGCAGTCTGTTGCTGGCGGCCCTGTGGTGGTGGTGGCTGCGTGCCGAGCCCACGCGGCTGGCACTGCCGCATCAGTGGTGGTCGCATCCGCGCTGGGCGGCGTTTGCCGATGCTGCTGTGGTGGGCGTGCTGGGCTCTGCTCTGTGGGGTTTTGGCCGCCGGTGGTGGCTGATCAGTTGGGCAGGTGTCTCAGATGCGGATGCGCCGGGTTGGGGTGATGTGGTCACAAGCGCGTGGATATTGGGCCGGGGCATTGCCGCAGCGGCGACCTTGCTGGCCACGGTGCTGCTGGTGCAAACCTGGAAGTCGCGCGGCGTGGCGCAGAACCGTGCAGAGGGTGCGGACGCTTCTGGCGGCCGGTTGCAGGCTCTGTTGTACCTGGCGGGCGCGCTGCTGGCTGCGGCTGCCTGGTTCAGCACCAGCCTGGCCGTGGTGGCGGTGGTGGCCGCCGGCGCGCTGCTGGGTGCGCGCTGGCGCATTGCCGTGCTGTGCGCGGCCATTGCGCTGTTTCTGCTGGGCCAGTTTTACTACTACCTGGGCTGGCCCCTGGCCGTCAAAGGCTTGGGGCTGGCGGTGCTGGGCGCTGCGTTGCTGCTGGGCTTATGGCTGCTGCGCCGCGCTACGACCACCGCGCCTGCAAGCCAGGGCGCGGCGGTTGGCGAGCCATCCGCCAAGGGCCGGCTGGCATGGCTGCTGGCGGGGGCGGTGCTGGTGTTTGGCCTGGTGAACTGGGACGTGCGTGGCAAGGAGCAGGTGATCGCCTACGGCCAGCGCATTCTGGTGCCGCTGGTGCCGGTCGATCCGCGCTCGCTGATGCAGGGTGATTACATGGCACTCAATTTTTCGCTGCCGCAAGAGGTGAGCGAGGGCCTGAAAAACGTGCTGGCCCCCGTGCAGCGTGTGCGTGCCAGTGTGGATGCACAAGGCGTTGCCACGGTGCTCTCTCTGGCAGACAGTGGTGCGCAGCCCGGGCAGGGCGAGGTGATTCTGCCGCTCAAGCAGCTCAAGGGCCGCTGGGTGCTGGTGACGGATGCCTATTTCTTCCCCGAAGGGCAGGGCGCGCATTTTGCACCCGCCAAGTTTGGCGATTTTCGTGTGCTGCCCGATGGCCGTGCCTTGCTGGTGGGGTTGGCCGATAGCGAAGGCCGCGCGGTGGAGCCGCTGCCGGTGCGCTCCATCTGGGAGATCGCCCCGGTGTCAGGCAGCACGGAAGCCACCGAGGCCACGGAAGCCGAACTGACGGAAGCCCCTGCCATCATGGATGCCGAGCCTGCCTCGGCAGAGGCGAAGTAGGGGGCCGCCAGAAACTCAGCTGTCCAGTGCCCGTACCTCATTCTGGCGTAGCGCGATCTTCACATCGGAGCCCGATGGGTACTGGAAGGCGCGCAGGCCGAATTCCGGCAGGATGGCCATCAGGTGATCGAAGATGTCGCCCTGGATGGCTTCATATTCCTGCCAGGCCGTGGTGTCGGTGAAGGCATATACCTCCAGCGGCGTGCCTTCGGCGGTGGCCTCCATCATCCGGGCCATCAAGGTCATGTCCTTTCTGAGCTTGGGGTGCGCGCGCAGGTACAGGTTGACATAGGCCCGGTAGGTGCCGACGTTGGTGAGCTGGCGCAGGTTGACCACTTCATCGGCCATGTCCGGCGCCCGGGTGGAAAAGTCGTGGTTGTAGGCGGTGATCTCCACCATCTTGCTGTGCAGGTAGGGCGCCAGCAGCTGGATGTGGCCAAGCTCCCCAATCTCGGTTTCGGAGAGAAAGCGGATGCTTTCCGTATCGATGCGCAGGCTGCGTTTGATGCGGCGGCCGCCGGATTCGGACATGCCGCGCCAGTTCTTGAAGCTGTCGCTCATCAGCCGCCAGGTGGGAATGGTGGTGATGGTGTTGTCCCAGTTGCGGATCTTGACGGTGTTGAGTGCCATGTCTACCACCGCGCCGTCGGCGCCCACCTGGTCCATCTGCAGCCAGTCGCCCACCCGCAGCATGTCGTTGCCCGAGAGTTGCACTCCGGCGGTGAAGGACAGGATCGTGTCCTTGAACACCAGCATCAGCACCGCCGACATGGCGCCCAGCCCGCTGAGCAGGATGAGGGGTGAGCGGTCGATCAGCACGGCCACCATTACGATACCGGCCACCAGCGTGATGAGCAGCTTGCCCAGTTGCACATAGCTCTTGATGGAGCGTGTGCTCTGGTCGACCTGCAGCCTGTCTTCGTTGCGCTGCAAAACACCATCGAGCACGGCCATCAGAAGGCGCGCCACCTGCAGCACGGTCACCGCAATGGCAACATTGCGCACCACGGTGGATACCATCAATGGCAAGTGCGGCACCGCGCCGATGCCGGTCTGGATGACCAGCGATGGCACGACCTGTGCAGCTTTGGTGAGCACGCGGTCGTCCAGCAATGTGCGCAGCCAGTTGGTTGCATTGGGGGCGTTGCGCAGGCGCGATACTGCTTTCAACAGGCCGAACCGCACTACGGCACGCAGCACATAGGCGAGCACCACCAGGGCGGCAAGGCCCGCCGCAGTCTGCATCCAGGGGTCGAGGTCGTTGATGGCATCCCAAGTCACAGGCAAGAATCCTTTCCGGCGCGGTTGACGCGGCCAGTTATCAAAACAGGAGCGGCTGGCGCAGTCTCGGCGCGCACCAGCCATGTATCTGCAGGGTATTTTTGCACGCAGTCCCAAAACCGCATGGCGGGCTGCGGCACTAGCAGCACACGGGGCTATGGCGATGCGCCTACAATCTTTGCCCAATTGTTGGCCCATTGAATCCCCGATGGGCATGGCCCCGCAAAACGCTGTGGGCAGCCGCTTGTTCCAGACCCGTTCCATGCAAGAGAAATACAACCATTCCGACGTTGAAGCCGCAGCACAGAGCCAGTGGCAAGCCCAAGATGCCTATCGCGTGAGCGAAGACGCAGGCAAGAAGAAGTTCTACGCTTGCTCCATGCTGCCCTACCCCAGCGGCAAGCTGCACATGGGCCATGTGCGCAACTACACCATCAACGACATGCTCACGCGCCAGCTGCGCATGCAGGGCTACAACGTCTTGATGCCCATGGGTTGGGATGCCTTCGGACTGCCGGCCGAGAACGCCGCCATCAAGAACAAGGTGCCCCCTGCGCAGTGGACCTACGACAACATCGCCTACATGAAAAAGCAGATGCAGGCGATGGGTCTGGCCATCGACTGGAGCCGCGAAGTGGCCACCTGCGATCCGGATTACTACAAGTGGAACCAGTGGCTGTTCCTCAAGATGCTGGAAAAGGGCGTGGCCTACCGCAAGACCCAGACCGTGAACTGGGACCCGGTGGACCAGACTGTGCTCGCCAATGAACAGGTGATCGATGGCCGCGGCTGGCGTACCGGCGCGCTGGTGGAAAAGCGTGAGATCCCCGGCTACTACCTGGCGATCACCGATTACGCACAGGAGTTGCTTGACCACGTGCAGATGGGCAACCCCAAGGCGACCCTGACCGGCTGGCCCGACAAGGTGCGCCTGATGCAGGAAAACTGGATCGGCAAGAGCGCCGGCGTGCGCTTTGCGTTCACGCATGACGTCAAGGGCGCTGATGGCGCGCTGATCGGCGGCGGCAAGATGTACGTCTTCACCACCCGGGCCGACACCATCATGGGCGTGACCTTCTGCGCTGTGGCGCCCGAGCACCCCTTGGCCTTGCACGCGGCAGCTGGCAAGCCCGAGCTGGCCGCCTTCATCGAGGAATGCAAGAAGGGCGGCACGACCGAGGCGGAGCTGGCCGTCAAGGAAAAGGAAGGCAAGCCCACGGGCCTGTTCGTCACCCACCCCATCACCGGCGCACAGGTCGAGGTGTGGATTGGCAACTACGTGCTGATGAGCTATGGCGATGGCGCGGTGATGGGCGTGCCTGCGCATGACGAGCGCGACTTTGCGTTTGCCAACAAGTACGGCCTGCCGATCCAGCAGGTGGTGGCGGTGGAGGGCGAAGGCCCCTACGACAGCAAGCAGTGGCACGACTGGTATGGCGACAAGGAGCGCGGTGTTCTCATCCACTCCGGCGCTTTTGACGGTCTTCATTACAAGGACGGCGTGCAAGCCGTGGCCAAGGCGCTCGAAGCCAAGGGCCTGGGCGAGCTCAAGACCACCTGGCGCCTGCGCGACTGGGGCATCAGCCGCCAGCGCTACTGGGGCACGCCGATCCCCATCATCCACTGCGAAGACTGCGGCCCGCAGCCCGTGCCCGAGAAGGACCTGCCGGTTGTACTGCCGCAGGATCTGGTGCCCGATGGTTCGGGCAATCCGCTGATCAAGAGCGAAGCCTTCCACGCAGGCGTGGTCTGCCCCTGCTGCGGCAAGAGCGCACGCCGCGAGACCGACACCATGGACACCTTCGTGGATTCGTCCTGGTACTTCATGCGCTATTGCGACGCGAAGAACAGCGAGCACATGGTGGCCGACGGCGCCGACTACTGGATGCCGATGGACCAGTACATCGGAGGCATTGAACATGCCATCCTGCACCTGCTGTATGCGCGTTTCTGGACCAAGGTGATGCGCGACCTGGGCCTGGTGAAGATCGATGAGCCGTTCACCAAGCTGCTGACGCAGGGTATGGTGCTGCGTGGCGCGTTCTCGCAAAAACTGCCCACAGGCGCCAAGGCGTACTACTGGGAGCATGAAGTCGATCTCATCACCAATGACAATGGCGTGGTGATTGGCGGCACCCTGAAGGCCGATGGGTCGAAACTCGATTACGAGATGACGACCATGTCCAAGTCCAAGAACAACGGTGTCGATCCGCAGGATCTGATCGAGAAATACGGCGCTGATACCGCGCGCCTGTACACCATGTTCACCGCGCCACCCGAGCTGACGCTGGAGTGGAACGAATCGGCCGTGGAAGGCAGCTACCGTTTCCTGCGCCGCGTGTACAACTTCGGGGTCAAGCTGAGTGCTCCTGAATTTGTAGCTCTTCGCGCAAATGCATTGAGCGCTGATGGGCTCAAAGGCGTCCAATTCAGCAAGGAAGCCAAGGCACTGCGCCTGGAAATCCACACCGTGCTCAAGCAGGTGGAATACGACTACTCGCGCATGCAGTACAACACTGTGGTTTCCGGTGCGATGAAGATGATCAACGCGCTGGAAGACTTCAAGGCGCTGGACAGCCAAGGCGGCCGCGAAGCTGTTGTCGAAGGCTTCGGCATCCTGCTGCGCGCGCTGTACCCCGCTACGCCCCACCTCACGCAGATGCTGTGGAATGCGCTGGGCTACGACAAAGCCATGGGCGGCCTGCTGGATGCGGCCTGGCCGCAGGTCGATCCGCAGGCTCTGGTGCAGGACGAAATCCAGCTGATGCTGCAGGTCAATGGCAAGCTGCGCGGCTCCATCGTGGTGGCAGCCGGCGCCGACAAGGCCGCCATTGAAGCTGCCGCGCTGGCCAATGAGGAGTTCCAGAAGATCGCTGCGGGCGCGGTGCCCAAAAAGATCATCGTGGTGCCGGGCCGCCTGGTGAACGTGGTAGTCTAAGCGCATGAATAGACGCACGCTGCTCACTGCCCTTGCAAGCGCGCCGCTGCTCGCGGCGTGCGGTTTCAAGCTGCGCGGATCGGTCGATTTCGCCTTCAAGTCGCTGTACTTGAACGGTGCGGCCAATTCGCCCTTTCTCAAGGAACTGCAGCGCAACCTCGAAGGCGTAGGTGCGCTCAAGGTGCTGCGCGACCCGACCGAGGCCTTGCAGGCCGAGGCCATCTATGACGATCTGGGCCAGCGCCGTGAGCGTGTGGTGGTGTCGCGCAATGCCGCAGGCGAAGTGCGTGAACTGCAGATTCGCCTGTTCACGCGCTTTCGGGTGCGTGACCAGAAGGGCGGCTACTACGTGACCGAGGCGGAGCTGATGCAGTACCGCGAAATCAGCTACGTGGAAACCTATGCGCTCTCCAAGGCCAACGAGGAAGAGATGCTGTTCCGAGACATGCAGACCGATCTGGTGCAACAGATCGTGCGGCGCCTGTCCATCGTCAAGACAGTCACCACCACGGATTGATGGCACCGTGACATGGTGTCGATTGCTATTAAATATATAGCTTTCGACGCTTGTGTGGAGGCCGCCAGTAGGCAAAAAACATGCAAATTGCCCTGAACCAGTTGACCGCCCAGCTCGGCAAGGGCCTGCGCACGCTCTACACCGTGCATGGCGATGAAGCCTTGCTGGTGCAGGAGGCCGTGGATGCGATCCGTGCCGCCGCCCGCGCGGCAGGGCATAGCGAACGCAACAGCTTCACCGTGGCCGGTGCTCATTTTGACTGGAGCGCCGTGCTCGCCGCAGGAGGCAGCCTCTCGCTCTTCGCAGACAAGCAGATCATCGAGGTCCGCATTCCCAGTGGCAAGCCGGGCAAGGACGGCAGCGCCGCCTTGCAGCAACTGGCTGAAAGCAGCGTGGGCAATGATGCCACGCTCACCATCGTCATCCTGCCCAGGCTCGACAAGGCGACCAAGACAGGCGCCTGGTTTGCCGCATTGGAGGCCAATGGCGCGACCATCCAGGTGGACAGCATCGAACGCGCGGTGCTGCCGCCTTGGATTGCCCAGCGCCTGCAATTGCAGGGCCAGCACGTCAAAAGCGGCGAAGAAGGCCAGCGCACCCTGGCTTTTTTTGCCGACCGTGTAGAGGGCAATCTGCTTGCTGCACACCAGGAAATCCAGAAGCTGGGCCTGCTCTATCCTCAGGGCGAGCTGGCATTCGAGCAGGTGGAGCAGGCCGTGCTGAACGTGGCTCGCTATGACGTGTTCAAGCTGTCGGACGCCGTGCTGTCCGGCCAGGTGCTGCGTACCGAGCGCATGCTGAGTGGCCTGCAGGCAGAGGGCGAGGCCGAGGTGCTGGTGCATTGGGCGCTGGCCGAGGACATTCGCGCAATGAAGCGCGTCAAGGACGCGTTGCGCAATGGCCGTCCCATGCCCATGGCGCTGCGCGAAAACCGTGTCTGGGGCAACAAGGAGCGCCATTTCGAGCGCGTGCTGCCGCGCATCAGCGACGCGGCCGTCGCCCGGCTGCTGCATTCGGCCCATGCCGTCGATGGCATTGTCAAAGGCCTGAAGGTGCCCGAGTGGCCCCAGGATGGCTGGCAGGCGCTGCACCGCCTCGCATTGCAGACCTGCAAGGCCTGTGCGCAGGGGCGCTGACTCCGATAGCCCGCTTTTTCACATGAACCCAAGCCCGCATCTGCGGGCTTTTTTCTTGGCCTCTGGCAGGTTCAAATGTAAAGCGAGCGAAGAAATTGCTCTGCTATGTAAAGTGATAGCACGATCATCCATCCACTCTATGAGCCCATATGTAACGTCTTTTTTGACTGTCATGTAAGGATTTCAGAGGGAGTGTTTCACAGAACATTCATTCAAGAATCTAGATGTTTCAAATGTCATTAATTTGACTTGAATCATTTGGTTGCAATCAGTCACCGCAGTGCCATTTTAGGCAGGTACAAATGCGACCTGAGACAAGATAGTTTGAATGCATATTTGTGAGGTGAAGATGAAATACCCGCAAAACATGGCCATACAGGCCATTTTCCGTTTTGGCGTGCAGAAGTGGATGGCTGCATTGGCGGTGGCTGCTTTTCTGCCTGCCGTGCAGGCACAGAATAACCAGCAGGTCATCATCAGCGGCGGTGCGGTGAATATCTCTGGCCCCGGTGCGCATGCGGTGATGAATATCTCGTCCACCAAGAATATCTCTCATATTCGAGGAAATAATCAGGTGGCTGTGGTTAATGGCGCGGTGGTGAATTCTGCCATGTTTGGCGCGTACAGTGAATTGAATATTGCGTCAC
Source organism: Comamonas sp. 4034 (assembly GCF_050434545.1). Classification (NCBI taxonomy): domain Bacteria; kingdom Pseudomonadati; phylum Pseudomonadota; class Betaproteobacteria; order Burkholderiales; family Comamonadaceae; genus Comamonas; species Comamonas sp. 4034. Next base: position 70,798 of record NZ_JBNDIT010000019.1, read on the forward strand.
GCAATGGGGGATCCGGTGCTGGCAACCAGGTGGTGTCCGTGGGCGGGCCTGTGGTCACCCAGGCCTCCGGCATGGGCGTGCGCAATGTGGTGAACATTGGTGGCCGCTGATAGCTGCAGCTGTCAGGGTCGTTGATGAAGTTCGGTTGCTCCGAAGTGGAGGGACTGATTGCAACAGTGCTCCTACAAGCACTCTTTTATTTCAGTAACGAGGAGTTTTTATGAAAAAAGTTATCGCTGTTCTGGTGTCTGGTATGGCAATTGCATTTGCTGCTCAAGCCGAGGTGAAAATCGGTGGTAATAATGACCAGAAGGTCACCGTGAAGAACGGCGCCGTGGCCAATATGGCTATTGGTGCTGGCGCAACGGCCAAGCAGAATCTGGCTTCCAACAAGGGTAATGTCAATATTGGTGGCAACAACAAGCAAGAAGTTTCGGTGACCAATGGTGCGGTGGCCAATATGGCTATCGGTGCCATGACCAAGGCTGAGCAGAATCTGGCTTCGAACGACGGCAAGTAAATCGCCGGTATTGCTTTGATCAAAGAATGGGGTGATTGATTCACCCCAATTCAATTGCAAGGGAGGAGCATATGAAAACAGGTTTTATATGCGCTGCGGTAGTGGGCCTGGCATGTGGTCTGGTGCAGGCACAGCAGAAACCACCAGCGGGTCGCAATGGGCTGGATCCTGCATCTCGTAACAAAGTGGTGAACGTCATGGCGCGCGACAACATGGGCGAAAAGGATGTGCGCGCCAACATCGAACGCGAGATGGTCACCAGTCCGTCGGGCAAGAACTGCACCACCAATGTGGGCACCCAGCCCAAGGTGAACGAAGGCATCGCGGGTATCGGCAACCGGTACGGCGGCGGCAACACCGACCAGGTCACGGTAGTACGCGGCTCCGTCATCAATATTTGCAAGTAGGCATGGCGGCGCTGCTGCCCAGATCCTGCGTCAGAGGGGTGCCGGGGCCGGCGAGTACGGCGGCTGATACCGGACATACATAACGATTTTATAAATCATGCAAATTTCCTACCTCCGCCACGCCTTGTTGTGGCCTTGTGTGCTGGCGCTGTCGGCCTGTGCCATTGATCCGGGCCTGTCGGATCGCAAGGACATCATTGAAAAAGGCATCACCGAGCAGACTCCGCTGGTGACGCCTACGAAATCGGCATCTGCCATGCGTGAAGGGCTGGCCTGCATGGACCGCATGCTGGCGGCCGAGCAGGTGCCTGCAACCTTGATTGCCGTCAAATCAATTCCGGACCCTTCGGGGCTTTTCAGCACCGGCACCAAGGAAATGCTGATCACGGCCATCTCACGCATGTCGCGTACCAGCCAGGCTTTCCGCGTGGTCGATTACGAGGTGGATGCCTTGAAGCAGGACACGGTGCAGACCATGACCAGCCTGCTGCTCAACAATGGGCAGATCGAGCTGCGCAAGCCGCAGATCTATATATCGGGCGCTATCAGCTTCGGCGACAAGACGGTGGTATCCAAGCGCCGCAGCATTGGCGTTTCCACCGCGAATACCGACACTGGCTACAGCTGGGATGTGCTGGGATCGGTCGTCGGGCTCGATCTGCATCTGGGCGACATGAATTCGCGCACCTTGTACCCGGGCCTCGATTCCGCCAATGAACTGGTGGTGGCCACCGGCGGCAAGGGGGTGGAGATTGGCGGGCGTGCAACGGGGTTGCCCAAGCACATCTACCGCATGGGCGTGCAGTACGAGGTGGCAGCAGACAATAACCAGGGCGCGGGCGCTGCAGTGCGTCTGCTGGTCGATCTGGCGGCGATCGAGTTGGTGGGCAAATGGGCCAAGATTCCGTACTGGCAGTGCATTGATTACGAACAGAACCACCCCGAGTTCAAGCGCCAGATGCGCGCCTGGTACGAAGAGCAGACTGCGACGGACCGCATCAACCTGGCGCAACGGGTGCTTCAGGCGCAGGGCGTATGGAGCGGGCCCGTCGATGGCAACGATTCCACCGCATTGCGCAATGCATTGGCCACCTACCAGGCTTCGCTGGACATGACCCCAGTGGGTATCGTGAACTTTGAAACCTATACCGGTCTGCTGCGCAATTACGTGGGCATGTCGGCAGAGGACAAGCTGGCATCGAGCTATTCGCCGCAAAGCAATGAACTCAAGCTGCGCGAGCATGCGCTGCCCATGAACGAGCCTGCGCACAACGGATTGACCGTGGCGTTGCTCGGCCAGAAGGAGCCCAGGCTGCAGATTGGCAACTCGGTCGTGCTGCGCATTGCGCCGGCGCGCTCCGGGTTCCTCTACTGCTACTACAAGGACGCGGCCAACGTGGTGTCCCAGATATATCCCAATCCGCAGCAGCAGGCGGTGGTGGCGCAGGGCAATATGGGGCTGATGGTGCCTGATGTGTCGCAGTCCAATTCGTTCCTGATCGAAACTGCACGGGCAGGAACCGAGCAGGTGTACTGCGCGATGACCGCCAAGCCGCTGACCGGGCGGGTACCGGCTGCCTTGACCAATGCCAAGCTGGAGCCGCTCGTTGGCGTAACCACCATCGAGACCGTGCAGCAGCAGGTGCAGGCGCAGGAAGGCGTGATCGCCCAATCGACCCTGCAGTGGGAAGTGGAAGGCCCTGTGGTGCTGGCGCCCGCCGTTCCTGAGAAAACGCCGCGCCGCGGAAAGCGCTCATGAAAGGGGCGATGCAACATTGGCGACGTTCGGTGTTTGCCACCGGCCTGGCGCTCTACGGCCTGAGTGCCATGGCGGCGATCGTGCTGCCCCATAGCGAAGGCGGCGGCGATGCAGGGAGTGCTGCGGCACCTGCAGCGCAATCCTCAGGTGGCGCAGGTGGCAGTGCATCCATCCGTGTGCCGGCACCCAGCCGCTCGGAGGCCAGCCTGCAGGTGCTGCGCCGTCAGGCCCAAGAAGGCGACAGCCGGGCGCAGGTGGAACTGGGCCTGTACTACTACCGCAATGCAGGCCTGCCGCAGGCGGGTGCGCAGGCGCGGCAGTGGTGGGGCATGGCCGCCGCCCAGGGTGATGCCCGTGCCATGGCGGGCCTGGGGTACATGCTGGGGACGGGCACCGGCGGGGTGCGTGATGTGCCCGCCGGTCGGCAATGGCTACAGCGGGCATCGGAGGCGGGCCTGTCCAAGGCGAGCTACCTCCTGTCGCTGGTGGAGCGCCGCATGACCGGGCCCAAGGCTGCACAGCAGGCGCGCCTGCTGCTGGAGCAGGCGGCGCGGGAAGGCGATGCCATGGCCCTGAATGACTTGGGTGTGGAACGTGAACTCGATGGCCGCATGGCAGAAGCCAAGGAGCTGTACGTGCAGGCCGTCGCCAAAGGGAGCCAGACGGCGCAGCAGAACCTGAATCGGCTGGCCAATTACCAGCGGGCCAGTGAATCGGAACAACTGGCTCGCTTGCGTGCCCGGGCCGACGACGGCAGTGCCGACGCGCTGCTGGAACTGGCCTACCGTTACCACCTGGGGCGGGGGGTGCAGCGCAATTTTGCGACTGCCATCCAGTATTACCGGCGCGCGGCGGATGCCGGATCGTCCAAGGCGCGTGAATTTCTGGGTCTGATTTTCAGCCGCAGCAACGAAAAGCAGGCGGTGATCGACGAGGCCTGGATGCAGGAGCTGGCTGCCCGCATCAACGCCGTGGCGCTGAGGGTGGAAGAAAAGGCGCCTGCACAGCTTCCCGACCGGCCGGTGCGGGTCGCAGATCCGCTGGCCGACCTGCTGCGCCAGGCCTTTGTGATGCCTGAGGCGCCAGCTGTGCCCCAGGCGGAGCAGCCATGGCCTGCCGAAAGTACAACCGATACCAACAGCCCGTCGCCCATCGCGGTGCAGACGGAGCCGACCGAGGGGCCGCAGGCACCTGCACGCCTTCCCGGCGCGCCGGTGTCTGATGATGCAAGCAATGCACTGCTGTCGCAGTAGTGAGAGAAAGGAAGAAAACCATGCAACAAACAACATGGGTACGCGGCGCGGCCGCATGCAGCGCCGCATTGGTGGCCACGCTGGCTGCGGGCAGCGTATGGGCGCAGGGCGCCGTCATATCGGCCCCCGGCGTGGATGTGCGCGGCGGAGCCAGTGGCGCGGCGGTCATCGTCAACGGCTCGGTGGTCAATGCAGCATCGGGCAAGGGCGCCGTGGCGGAGACGAATATTCCCGGTCGCAGCACCACGGTGCGGGGCTCGGGCTCCGGGGGCGCTGCCGTGGTGGTGGAATCTACCGGCAGCCAGACGGTGACCGTGCAGAGCAGAAGCCATGGCCGAAAGCCAGCAGGCAATGGGCGCGAGCATGTGAATGCCGACATGGCCAACTCCAACCTGGCCAATGCCAACTTTGCTGGCCATAGCTTCACCAATGTGGACATGTCCAACTCCAACCTGCAGGGCGCCAATTTCCAGGGCGCAGAGCTGGTCAATGTGGATCTGAGCAATTCCAACCTGTCGGGCGCCAACCTGTCAGGTGCATCGCTGGTGAATGTGAGCCTGGACGGCGCGCTCACGACGGGCGCCATCTGGACCAACGGCCGACGCCGCTGAAGCGCTTCTCCCATGCAAACGGGCCGCGCAATGCGGCCCGTTTGTCCCGGGGGGCGTTGCCTGCCGCCCGTCTACTGGCTGTCTGTGCCGGGTACCTGTTGCGCCTGGTGCTCGGTCAGTTTTTCCTCGATCACCTTCTCTCCCTCAAAGCCGGCCACGGCGGCCATGGCCTTCTTGAGAAAGCCGGCGTCTGCATCGGCTTTGGACAGTGCTTCTTCGGCAACCACGGCGCCAATCACTTCGTTGAGCAAGCCCATTTTGCGACCTCCACGCCCACGGGGCGCTGTTGATGAGGTCCTCAAGGTAGCACCGGCGCGATGCGGGTGCGAGTGCATTTGCAGGCCTTTACCTGCATTTATCTTTCTTTAAATGTGCGCGTATTGTTTGCAAATCTTTCGATATTGCTGTGTACTGCTTTAAGCCGGTAATAAGCTGGCGCGCGGCGAAAAGCGCTTAGGCGGTTTCACCCAGCCTGGCGCTGGCCTTGTCCAGCCAGAGCTTCAGGCTGTCGGTCAGGTCCTTCTGGCTGAAGGAGCAGCTTTCTTCGTCAAACAGGGCGCTGGATTCCAGCCGGTCCAGCAACTGCAGCAACACCTCTTCAAACTTGGGCGGAAGAGCGCCCAGCAGATCGGTATAGGTACGGGCCTGCTGGCTGAGCGCCGAGGCATCCATGTGGCCGGCGCCAAAGTGCTCCAGCGCGTCCTGCAAGGCTCCCAACTGGCGTAGTGCGGTCGATTGCATGCGGGTCTCCTGGTGGCTGTTTATGGCCCGAGTGTAGAGCGCATTTGGCGCCCGCCAGCATGGGATTTGCCTGGGGCCGTTTACTGAGAACGTGCTCACCAGCGCTGCAATGCAGCAAATGCGACAATAGCGGCATGAACGCCCTGAACATCGCGGAATACATGCAGACCCTGGGTTTGCAGGCAAAACAAGCCTCTGCGCAGATGGCCAAAGCATCTGCTGCTACCAAAAACAAAGCCCTCCTGGCTTTGGCGCGCCTGCTGCGCGCGCAGACCGAGGCACTGCAGGCGGACAACGCCAAGGATCTGGAGCGCGCCGTCGCCAATGGGCTGTCTGCGCCGATGGTCGATCGCCTGCGCTTGAGCCCCAAGGTGCTGGAGACCTGCGCCCAAGGTTGCGAGCAGTTGGCGGCCATGCCCGATGTGATTGGCGAAGTGCTGGGCATGAAGCAGATGCCCAGCGGCATCCGTGTGGGCCAGATGCGCGTACCCATTGGCGTGTTCGGCATGATCTATGAAAGCCGCCCGAACGTGACGATCGAGGCCGCAAGCCTGTCGATCAAGAGCGGCAACGCCTGTATTTTGCGCGGCGGCTCCGAGGCCATCGAGTCGAACAAGGCACTGGCTGCCCTGGTGGCGCAGGCGCTGGCAGAAGCGGGTCTGCCTGCACAGGCGGTGCAACTGGTGCAGACCACGGACCGCGAGGCCGTGGGCCAGTTGATCGCCATGCCCGCCTTTGTGGATGTGATCATTCCGCGCGGCGGCAAGGGCCTGATCGAGCGCATCAGCCGCGACGCCAAGGTGCCCGTCATCAAGCATCTGGACGGCAATTGCCACACCTATGTCGATGATCCCTGCGATCTGGACATGGCGCTGAAAGTGGTGGAGAACGCCAAGACGCAAAAATACAGCCCCTGCAATGCCACCGAAAGCCTGTTGGTGGCGCGGGGCGTGGCCGCCGGTTTCCTGCCCCGCATTGGCGCGGTGTTTGCCGCCAAGGATGTGGAAATGCGCTGTGACGCCGAGTCGCTTGCGCTATTGAAAACGGTGCAAGGTGCGCGCACGGTGCTAGCGCAGGAGCAGGATTGGAGCGAAGAATATCTGGCGCCGATCATCTCCATCAAGATCGTGGCGGGGGTGGATGAAGCCATCGCCCACATCAACCAGTATTCCAGCCACCATACCGAGGCGATTCTGACGCGTGACCACATGCATGCGCAGCAATTCCTGCGCGAAGTCGATTCGGCAAGTGTCATGGTCAATGCCAGCACGCGCTTTGCCGACGGCTTCGAGTTTGGCCTGGGCGCCGAGATCGGCATCAGCACCGACAAATTCCACGCACGCGGCCCGGTGGGTATTGAGGGCTTGACTTCGCTCAAGTACATCGTGCTGGGTGAGGGCGAAGTGCGAGGCTGATGCTGCATTGCTGACAATGGTTGGCAATGGCGCACCCGACAGCACACCGGCGTCGCCATTTGCCGACACGGCCGCTGCACGGCACCACGTTATGATGCGGCCGTTCAGGCGCGGCACTGGCGTGGTGCGCCGCTTTTAACACCGGATTGCCCCAGAGTGAAGGGCGGCCCCTGCAAGGGGTTGCCATAGACAGTGCGTTGAAGCGCAGGGGCATTTTTTATGAAAATTCTGATCTTGGGCGCGGGCCGCGTCGGCGAAAGCGTTGCGGAGAGCCTGCTGGGCGAAAAAAACGACATCACCGTCATTGACACGGATGGTGTGCGCCTGCGCGATCTGGAAACCCGCTTTGACCTGCGCGGCGTGGTGGGCAATGGCATCAGCCCGGATGTGCTGGCCGAGGCGGGTGCCGCCGACACCGACATGCTGATTGCCTGCACATCGCAGGACGAGACCAATCTGGTGGCTTGCAAGGTGGCGCAGGTCGTCTTCAATATTCCCACCCGCATCGTGCGCGTGCGGTCGATTGCATTGAAGAGCCACCCTGCCTTGCTGGAAGAGGGCGGTTTCGGCGTGACCCATGCCTTCTGCCCCGAAGAGGCCCTGATGGGCTACATCGGCAAGCTGGTGCGCTACCCCGAGGCCTTGCAGGTGCGGGAGTTTGCGCAGGGTTACGCGGCGCTGGCGTCGGTGCGTGCGCGCGGCGGTGCGCCGCTGGTGGGCCTGAGCGTGGCCGATGTGCAGCAGAACCTGCCGCAAGGCGCCGTGCGTGTGGTGGGTATCTACCGCCGCTTTCACCACGAGGCCGACCGCCTTGTCTCGGTGGAAGGCAGCACGCGCATCGAGCCGGGTGACGAGGTGTTCGTGCTGTCCGACAAGGAACACCTGGGCGATGTGCTGGCTGCGTTCAACCGCCAGGTGGGCGAGCTGGAGCAGCCCGTGCGCCGGGTGATGGTGGCTGGCGGCGGGCGTGTGGGCATGCGCCTGGCGCGCTCGCTCACCAAGGATTCCAAGCGCTTCCAGGTCAAGATCATCGAAAAGCACGAGAGCCGCTGCGTGTATCTGGCCTCGCGCCTGTCATCGGATGTGCTCGTGCTGCGGGGCGATGCGACCGACGAGAACCTGATGGAAGAGGAAAACGTCGAGGACGTGGACCTGTTCATTGCCATCACCGACGATGACGAAGACAACATCATGTCGTGCCTGCTGGCCAAGAAGCTGGGCGCCACGCGCGTGCTGGCGCTGATCAACCGCCGCACCTATGCCGACCTGATGCACGGCACCCAGATCGACATTGCGCTGTCGCCCGCGCAGGCCACGCTGGGTGAGCTGCTGGCCTATGTGCGCCAAGGCGATGTGCAGGCCGTGCACAGCCTGCGCCGGGGGGTTGCCGAGGCCATTGAGATCGTGGCGCGCGGTGATGCGAAGACTTCGCGCGTGGTGGGCAAGCGTGTGGGCAGCCTGCGCTTGCCGCATGATGTGCACATCGGCATGATTGTGCGGGGCCTGCCCGAGCCCGATGCGCGCAACACCAATGGCAGTGAAGCGCCGGAGCGCGAAGGCCAGGCGGCCGATGCGAAGGAGCCGCCCCAGGTGATCGTGCCCACCAGCGGCACCATCATCCAGAGCAATGACCACGTGATCCTGTTCCTGCCCAACAAGCGCCTGGTGCACGAGGTGGAATCGCTCTTCCGGGTCGGAGTCACCTTCTTTTAGGCGCCGCGATGACCGATCTGCGCCCCGTCCTGCGCATCCTGGGTGTGCTGCTGCTCATGTTTGGCTGCACCATGGCCGTGCCAGCTGCTGCGTCGCTCGCCTTCGACGATGGTATTTTCAGCGTCTACCCCCGCGCCATGGGGCTGGCCTGGATCTGCGGCCTGCTGCTGTGGTGGAGCGCGCGCCACGAGCAGCGCGAACTGCAGGCCCGCCACGGCATCATCCTGGTCGCCTTTGTCTGGACTGCCTTTCCGCTTTTTGCCGCCTTGCCCCTGTATCTGGGCTATGGGCAGATCGGCCGGGCGCTGAGCTGGCAGCATGCCTACTTCGAGGCGGTCTCGGGGCTCACCACCACGGGCGCCACCGTACTCAACCATGTGGACACCCTGCCGGTTTCCCTGAACATCTGGCGCACCTTTCTGCAATGGATGGGCGGCATGGGGATTCTGATTCTGGCGGTGGCCATTCTGCCCATGCTGGGCATGGGGGGCAGCCAGCTGTTTCGTGCAGAGGCGGCAGGCCCGGTCAAGGACACCAAGCTGACGCCCCGCATGGCTGAGACCGCCAAGGGGCTGTGGACCGTCTACGGCGTATTTTCTCTTGCCTGCGCGCTGGCCTACTGGCTGGCCGGCATGACGCCCCTGGATTCCATCATGCTGATGTTCACCACGGTCAGCCTGGGCGGGCTCACACCGCATGACGCCAGCTTTGCCTATTTCAACTCGCCGCTGATCGAGGGTATCTGCATCTTCTTCATGCTGCTGGCGAGCTGCAATTTCGCGCTTTATTTCGTCGCGTTGCGCAAACGCCGCATGTCGGTGCTCTACAAGGAGCCGGAGGTGTGCGCCACCCTGGGAACCCTGGTGGGCGCTGGTTTGGTGATCGGCATGATTCTGTGGGTCAAAGGGGTCTATGGGCCCGCTGAGGCAGTGCGCCATGCGGTGTTCAACACGGTCTCGGTGGCCACCACCACGGGGTACGCGACGGTGGACTTCGGCCTGTGGCCTCCCTTTGCACCGGTGCTGATGCTGCTGCTGTCGGGTGTAGCGACGAGCGCAGGCTCGACCGGAGGCGGCATCAAGATGATCCGCATGCTGCTGCTGCTCAAGCAGACGCGGCGCGAGATGCGGCGTCTGGTGCACCCCAATGCGGTGCAGCCCGTCACCATTGGCGGCAATGCCATCGACGAGCGCGTGATCTTCTCGGTACTGGCCTTCATGCTGGTGTACTGCGCCACGATTGCCGTGCTGACCATGGCCTTGCTGCTGACGGACATGGATTTCATGAATGCGCTGGGTGCCGTGCTGGCAAGCGTGAACTGCGCGGGTGTCGGCTGGGGCGATCTGGGTCCCAGCAACAATTTTGCCGGTCTGACCAGCTTCCAGCTCAGCGTGACGACCCTGGGCATGCTGATGGGGCGCCTGGAAATTTTGAGCTTCCTTGCTCTACTGACGCCTGCTTTCTGGCGCAGGTGAGCATTCGCTTATGCCCATCACGTTACAACAGAGGGTGACTTTGGGCGTCAACTCTCTACAATTGACACGCAATTGTTTTTTGCTCGTTTTTTTTGAGCCCTCAAACAACCTTCATCTATGGTCCCGAATCTCATAACAGCCCTAACGGGGCCCATCAACGAACTGGAACAACGGATGCTCGACGCCATGCCCGCGATCGAGCGCTGGTTCCGCCTGGAGTGGATGGAACACACGCCGCCCCTGTACTCGTCGGTGGACATTCGCAATGCAGGCTTCAAGGTGGCCCCGGTGGACACCAACCTGTTTCCCGGCGGCTGGAACAATCTGACCCCGGAAATGATTCCGCTGGCCGTGCAGTCTGCGATGGCTGCTATCGAAAAGATATGCCCCGAGGCACGCAACCTGCTGATCATTCCCGAGAACCAGACGCGTAATCCGCAATACCTGGCCAACCTGGCGCAACTGCAGAACATCTTCTCGATGGCGGGGCTCAATGTACGCATCGGCTCGATCGACCCGGACATCAAGGAAACCGTCAAGCTGAAGGTGGGCAACCAGGAGCTGGTGGTGGAGCCCGCATTGCGCCATGGCCGCCGCCTGGGGCTCAAGTACTTTGACCCCTGCACCATCTTGCTGAACAACGACCTCTCCAAGGGGGCCCCGGGCATTCTGGAAGAGGTGTACGAGCAGTTTGTGCTGCCGCCCCTGCATGCAGGCTGGAGCGTGCGCCGCAAGAGCCGCCATTTCCAGAGCTACGAGGAAGTAGCCAAGCGCTTTGGCAAGCTGATGGGCATCGATCCCTGGCTGATCAACCCGCTGTTTACCAGCCGCCAGGGGGTGGACTTCAACGACACCGGCGAGCACGCACTCGATGAACTGCGCGAAGATGTCGACGCCATGCTGACCAAGGTGCGCCGCAAGTACAAGGAATATGGCATCAAGGAGACGCCGTTCGTCGTCGTCAAGGCCGATAACGGCACCTATGGCATGGGCGTGATGACCGTGCACGATGCCAAGGAACTAGGACAGCTGCCTGCCAAGACCAAGAACCAGATGTCTCTCGTCAAGGACGGCCAGCTGGTGCACGACATGATCATTCAGGAAGGCGTGCAGACCGTCGAGCGCATGGATGGCGAAGCGGCCGAGCCCGTGGTCTACATGATCGACCGCTACGTGGTGGGCGGCTATTACCGCGCGCACTCGGACCGGGGCGCAGAAGAGAATCTGAATGTGCCTGGTGCACATTTCATTCCGCTCGCCTTTGAGCATGGCATCTCGCCCGGCGACTCGGTGGGCGCCAGTGCCCCCAATCGTTTCTACATGTATGGTGTGGTGGCGCGCCTTGCCATGTTGGCGGCAAGCTACGAACTGGAAGCCACCGACCCCGATGCCGAGATCTACGACTGACCGGTCGCTTCGGCAGAAACTCCTCTGGTGACTTGAAAGCAACTCCAAGCCCGGTGGCTCGCACCATTCGGGCTTGCCCTGATGCGCCGCAGCACTGCGGGCACAGCAACAAGCGCACAATGCAAACCAAATCATTACACGCATGCCCTGCGCGGCATGGCACAAAGGCTTGACGTGCAAAACAGCAAGAAATCATCGCTCTCCGCCCTGACGCTGGGAGCGGTTGGCGTAGTCTATGGCGATATCGGCACCAGCGTGCTGTATTCGCTCAAAGAGGTATTTGGCTCCGGCCATGTGCCTTTCACCCACGACAACGTCTATGGCGTGCTCTCCATCCTGTTCTGGACCTTGACGCTCATCGTCTCGCTCAAGTACGTGGTGCTGGTGCTGCGGGCAGACAACAACGGCGAAGGCGGTTTGATCGCCATGCTGGCGCTGGCCTCGCAGGCGGTCAAGGACAAACCGCGCCTGCGCTCCGTGCTCATGCTGATCGGCATCTTTGGCACCTGCCTGTTTTATGGCGATGGGGTGATCACACCGTCGATCTCGGTGCTTTCGGCGGTCGAAGGCCTGGAAGTTGTCTCGCCCGCGTTCAAATCCTGGGTGATACCGCTCACCCTGGTGGTGCTGCTGGCGCTGTTTCTGGTGCAAAAGCGGGGAACGGCGGGCATCGGCAAGTTCTTCGGGCCGATCATGGTGGTCTGGTTCCTCAGCATTGCAGCGCTGGGTCTGTGGAACATCGTGGACCATCCGCAGGTGCTGTGGGCGCTCAGTCCGCATTTCGCCTTGCGTTTCATCGTCGCCAACCCGGGCATCAGCTTCATCATCCTGGGCGCCGTGGTTCTGTGTGTGACGGGCGCCGAAGCCCTGTACGCTGATATGGGCCACTTCGGCAAGAAGCCGATCCGCCTCGCCTGGTTCGGCATCGCCATGCCATCGCTGGTGCTCAACTACTTTGGCCAGGGCGCTCTGGTGCTGGAAAACGCCGAGGCGGTGAAGAACCCGTTTTTCATGCTGGCGCCGCAATGGGCCCTGCTGCCGGTGGTGGTGCTGGCCACCATGGCCACGGTGATTGCGTCGCAGGCGCTGATCACCGGCGCTTTCAGCGTCACCAAGCAGGTGATTCAGCTGGGCTACCTGCCGCGTATACAGATCCAGCACACCAGCGTGCGCGATACCGGGCAGATCTACATTCCCTTCGTCAACTGGGGCCTGTTCTGGGCCATTGTGCTGGCGGTGCTGCTGTTCAAATCCAGCAGCAACATGGCCGCAGCTTACGGTATTGCGGTCACCCTGGACATGACGATCACCACGGTGCTCACCTTCTTTGTGCTGCGCTTTGGCTGGAAATATCCCCTGTGGGTGGCGCTGGCGCCCACGCTGTTCTTCTTCTGCATCGACTTCACCTTCTTCGCCTCCAACCTGCTCAAACTGTTTGACGGCGGCTGGTTCCCGCTGGTGATCGGCCTGTCGATGTTCACCATGATGATGACCTGGAAGCGCGGGCGCGAGCTGGTCTACCAGTCGCTGCATGCCAATGGCATCGAACTCAAGGGCTTTTTGCAGATGGTGCTGCAGGCACCGCCGACGCGCGTGGCGGGCACAGCCGTCTTCCTCACCTCCGACCCGAATGTGGTGCCAACCGCGCTGCTGCACAACCTCAAGCACAACAAGGTGCTGCATGAGCAGAACATCTTCGTGACCATCGTCTACCACGAGGTGCCCTGGATTGGCATGGACAAGCGCACCGCGATCGAGCCCCTGGGCAGCGATTGCTGGCAGGTGCAGCTGAACTATGGGTTCAAGAACGACGTGGATGTGCCCCTGGCGCTGCAGCAGCTGCGCCTGCGTGGCTGCGACACCGAGCCGATGAGCACGAGCTACTTCCTCTCGCGCGACGTGTTCGTTCCCACCGACAAGGCGAGCGCCGGCATGGCGCCGTGGCGACAGAAACTGTTTGCGCAGATGCACCACAATGCAGCGGGCGCGGCAGAGTTTCTGCTGCTGCCCAGCAACAGCCTGGTGGAGCTGGGCTCCAAACTGGAAATCTAAGTCTTATGGGCTATCAGCGCCCTGCAGGTAAGCGCTGATAGCTATTTATTTGATAGTGGCTACTGGTGGATGCACCGCGTGAGCGTTCACGATGTCATACCGCCAGCCAGCCCCATGCACTATGCGGTTTTTCAAGGATCTGAGCGTATCGGCGCTCGTGGCAGGCTTTGTGACGGTGCTGGTGGGCCTTACCAGCTCCATTGCCGTGGTCTTTCAGGCGGCGCAAAGCTTTGGCGCCACGCCAGCGCAGCTGTCGTCCTGGGTATGGGCGCTGGGCATGGGCGTGGGCCTGTGCTGCTGGCTGCCCAGCATGTGGTGGCGCAAACCGGTCGTGGTGGCCTGGTCCACGCCCGGTGCCGCGGTGCTGGCAACGGCAGGCGCCACGGGCGCATTCACCATGAACGAAGCCATTGGGGCCTTTGTACTGAGCGCTGCACTCATCACCCTGGTAGGCCTCACAGGGTGGTTCGAGCGTCTGATGAACCGCATCCCCATTGCCATTGCATCGGCCTTGCTGGCTGGCGTGCTGACCCGTTTCGGGCTGGATGCCTTTGCTGCGGCTCAGACCAATACCTGGCTGGTGGTTGCGATGCTGGTCGTGTATTTGGTGGGGCGCCGCTGGGTACCGCGCTATGCCGTTATGCTGACCCTGGCGGTGGGTATTGTGGTGGCGCTGGCGCAGGGCAAAATCCAGTGGGCAGCCGTGCAACCGGGGCTCACTTTTCCCGTTTTCACCATGCCGGCCTTCAGTCTGCAGGCGGCCATCAGCCTGGCGCTGCCGCTGTTTGTCGTCACCATGGCCTCGCAGAACCTGCCCGGCGTGGCCGTCATCCGTGGAACGGGCTACGACTTGCCCATCTCCAAGCTGATCTCCATCACAGGCCTGGCAACCCTGGTGCTGGCGCCGTTCGGCGGTTATGCCATCAACCTGGCGGCCATCACCGCCGCCATCTGCATGGGGCCTGAAGCGCACCCCGACAAGGCTCGTCGCTATGCGGCCGCCGTGGTCTGCGGTGTCATCTATGTACTGATTGGCTGTTTTGGCGTGGTGATTGCAGGCTTGCTTACCGCCTTTCCGCACGAGTTGGTGGTTGCAATTGCCGGCATTGCGCTGTTGGGCACCATTGGCAACGGCCTGTTCATGGCGGTGCAAAGCGAGCAATACCGCGAAGCTGCGCTGATCACCTTCCTTGTCACCGTGAGCGGCGTGGCAATAGCCGGAGTCGGATCAGCCTTTTGGGGCGTGGTGGCAGGCAGCCTCGCGCTTTTTGTGCAACATTATGGCAAGCGATGAGCGTTGCCTGGCTGTGCTTCATCGATTGTTTTGCCCGCTTGTGTCCACCCGATGGGCGCAGGCAGCTATTGAAAGAATAGTGGCTGTTGTGAGGCAGCCTGTCACACCATGCATATCCTCTTTGTTGCCGACCCGCTCGAATCCTTCAAGATCTACAAGGACAGCACCTTTGCCATGATGCGCAGTGCCCAGGCGCGGGGCCACCGCATCAGCGCCTGTGAGCCCCAGGACATGCACTGGATCAGTGGAGAAAAAGTCACCGCCCGCGTGCGCGACATCCTGCTGACCGGCAACGAATCTGCCTGGTTTGACGAAACCCAGAACCGCAGGGCAGAGCTGGCCAGCTTTGATGCCATCGTCATGCGCAAGGATCCGCCGTTTGACAGCGAGTACTTCTACTCGACCCACTTGCTGGAGCAAGCCGAGCGCGAAGGCGCCAAGGTCTTCAACAAACCCGCCTCGCTGCGCGACCACCCTGAAAAGCTGGCCGTCATGGAATTCGCCCAGTACACGCCGCCCACCTTGGTGACACGCAGTGCGCAGGACATCCGCGACTTTCACGCCAAGCACCAGGACATCATCCTCAAGCCCCTCGATGGCATGGGGGGCATGGGCATCTTCCGCGTCGGCCCTGATGGCATGAACCTGGGCAGCATCATCGAAACCCTGAACCTGGGAGGCGCGCAAAGCGTCATGGTGCAGAAATACCTGCCGGAAATCGTCAAGGGCGACAAGCGCGTGCTCATCATTGGCAGCCAGCCCGTGCCGTACTGCCTGGCGCGCATACCGCAAGGCAACGAAGTGCGCGGCAACCTGGCTGCAGGCGGCAAAGGCGTTGCCCAACCGCTGGAAGCTGAAGACCGAGCCATTGCCGAACAGGTTGGTGCCAAGCTGGCTCCGCGCGGATTGCTGTTGATCGGCCTCGACATCATCGGGCACAGCATCACCGAAATCAACGTCACCAGTCCCACCTGCTTCCAGGAAATCGAGCAGCAGGCTGGCTTCAAGGTGGGCGACATGTTTGTGGAAGCGCTCGAAAAGGCGGTTGCGGGAGCTGCCTGACAAATTTGTGAAGCTGAGGTGACAAATTGTCAAAACCTCAGGGGAAACTCCTATACAATACGCTTCATCGACAGCACAACGCCTTGCGAAGCTGCCAGACTCGAAAGAGCGCGGTTCGCAAGGTTTGTTTTTTGGTGGTGGCGACAAGTTGGGTGGCGGATGATTTCTTTCGCAACTTCTTCTGGTTGTCAAAACCTGTGCTACAATACAAGGCTTCGCTGATTGCAGCGAGTTGGTCCAAGAGGGCTGGTGAGATCGAGAGATGGTCGCTGGCTGGGTTGGATGGGTCTTTAAAAATTAACA
>NZ_JBNDIT010000020.1:0-76675 GCF_050434545.1 Comamonas sp. 4034
CACCGAGCTGGGCACGCCCCAAACGGTGGCCGTGGCATAACTACGTCTGGGGTTTGGGGAGACTCAGTCCCAAACCGATTTATGCAACAAGGCCGATCTTATTAATCAGAAGTGATTAGTGCATGGAGAGAAAAGTCTCTACGTGCTGTGTCAATTGCAGTAGGCATAACCATGAGGCTGCGCTATTGGAGGCAGCCAACTTCACCCAAAAAACGTAGATTTGCGGCTGAAAGGGACCTCAGGCGAAGCTGCAGGCTGTGCATACGTACAACACACAAGGCTGGGCGCTTCTTGCCTGGCATCGCGACATGGAAACGACGTATCAAGGGCTGTGGTGGCGGGCCTAGAGCGCAGCTGGCATAGAAGGCCGGTTGCCCTTCCGCGTCAGGGGGGGCGGCAGAGTGGAAAAAGACCGCAAGTCAATATGCCGTTAGACCAGGCGCTGTGCGAGTTGAGCTGTGCAGCCGCGTTTTCAGGCTGGTGTCATTGGGCCCGTGCACATGGTGGCGCCCCCACGCAGCCACGTTGTTGTGTAAACGCAATGCGTCGAGATGCAGGAATGTCGCCCGCGCAATGCGTAAGCATGGGGGTCAAGATGTTGCCCTGGGCCGCCATAGCGAGCAGCGCCGAGGCTTTCCGGGTAGCCCGGTGCCGGGCGCTCCTAGCCAGGCTCTCTGCCCAAGCAGTCGGACAGGAGCGCAGCCAGTTAGGTCGGCGTGGCTGCAGCGCTTGCCAATTGCGCAGTAGCCTGCCCGCCGGCAGCGCGCGCTCTGCATGGGGTTCATGGCGTCTCGGACATTCCTGCCGCGCGGCCTTTACCGCAGCGCAGCGAGGCCTTGAACCAGCTTTCAGCGCAGCTTACTTGCGAGCGGGATCGGGGGTTAGAGGTGGCATTGCCGGTATGCTGTGGCTGTCTTCCAGCGATTTCATCAGGTCGTCGCCCATGTTTTCGAGCACCTTGAGGTCGTCGGCGCTCATGTCTCGCGGCACCTGATCGAGAATGCACAGGGCACCCAGCACAGCCCCCCGCTTGTAGCGCAGGGGGGCGGCCGCGTAGAACCGCACGCCCAAGCTGTCCACATGCGGGTTGCGCGCGAAGCGTGGGTTGCGCTGTGTATCTTCGATCACCAGGGGCGCCCCGTCGGCGATGACGAAGGAGGCCAGTGCGTCGGCACGAGCCATGCCCGTTTGCGCAAGTTCGCTGTCGCCACTGTCAAAAACAGCGCCCGGCATGTAGACGCGGTCCTTGTCGACCCAGGCGACGTAGGCCCAGGGCACCTGGAAGGCATTGCAGGCCTGTATGGCGGCCTCGCGGTACTGGTCGTGGTGGGCCGGGTGCAGCACGCCGCTCTTGTGCAGGGCCTTGAGGCGCTTGTCTTCGCCCGCCGGGATTTCGGGCTTGACGGCTTGCTGTACCCATTGTTCAACGCCCGATTCCACCTGAATGCGGAGCGCAAGCTCGTCGATGGTGCGCACGCCATAGTCAGCCTGGATGGCGCGAATGGCATCGGGGTCGAGCAGCTGGTTGTCGGTGTTCCACAGTGCCACGACGATTCCCAGCTCTGGCCAGCGCTGGCGGATGCGCTTGCACAACTGGCGCAGCTTGGTCTGCGGGTGTGGGTGAAAGCTGCAGATGCAGACAGCGCGCACCCCGGCCCAGGTGTTGAGATCGGCGTCGCGGGGGAAAACGGGCAGTGCTTCGGCGTCGTGCCCAGCTGGCAGGCCGTACAGCTGCAGGGCGTGGGCAGCCATGGCTGCGGCCTGTACGTCAATGTCCCAGCGAAGGCCCACACACAGTATGGCTGGCCGGGCGGGTACCTCGTGCACGGGCTTCCCCCCCTCTTCCCGCTCGGTGGCTTCCTGCCCCGCAAGTACGACCTTTGCAGGGGGATAGTGCTCCCGCAGTTCTTCGACCAGCTCTGCCGTGCCGACGGACAGGCGCAGGCGGTGTTCTGCCGTGGACTGGTTCAGGTAGTTGTGCGCTGCGAGCTTGAGCGCGGGAATCGCCACGCCATCGTAGAACCTGGTGACGGCCCTGGCCGTGTCCTGGCCGGTGGGTTTGGCAGGCAGCTCTTCATCGATGCGGTGGGTCGCCACATCGACCGCCTCGTCCACATTGCCGCCCAGCAGGCGCTGGAAGAGTTTTTGCGGCGGGTCGAACACCGCGCCGCTGCCCAGCAGGATCTCGAAGAACCGCAGGGCCGGTATGTAGCGCCCCAGCACCAGCAGGCAAACGGTGAGCGGCGTGGACAGGATCAGGCCGATGGGCCCCCACAAGGCGGTCCAGAAGGTGGCGGCCAGGATGATCGACAGGGTGGACAGGCCAGTGCTGGAGCCGTAGAGCCACGGCTCGATGATGTTGTTGCTGATCAGCTCCAGCACGAGGATGAGGGCCAGCGTCCACAGCAGGAGATCCCAGCCCGGGTCGACGGCAAAGGCCAGCGTGAGGGGAAAGATCGCCGAGACCATGGGCCCGATGTAGGGCACAAAGCGCATGACGGCGGCCAGCGCTCCCCACAGGGCGGCACCGGGCACACCGATCCACCACAGCCCCAGCCACATGGGGATGCCGTAGCTCAGGTTGACGATGAACTGCATGCGCAGGTACTGGCCTATGCGAGTGGAGGCTTCATCCAGGGCGTCGGTTGCCATGTGCATGTTGCGCCCCATGAGGCGCAGCAGGCGATCCTGCAGGTCGCTGCGGTCGAGCAGGATCAGGATCACGAACAGCAGGACGATGCCAGCGGTGGCAACCGGTTCGCCCACTTTGGACACCACATCGAGCATTTTCTGGATGGGTTTGGCCGCGGGCTCCTGGATTTCGACCTTCTGGGCGCGGGCTGGCTTGGGTTTGCCGGTGTCCGGCAGTGCAATTTCGGTCTCGACGGTGTTGAAGACTTTGAAAGCACCATCAAACACGCTGGGGCCCTTGAAGTAGCCTTTGAGGTTGCGCAGCTTCTGGCGGATGGTGTTCTGGTAAGTCGGAAGCTCGGCGCTCAACACCGTGGCCTGGCTGCCCACGTACAAGGCCCCTGCTCCCACCCCTGCAATGGCAACCATGACCACAAGGATCACGGACAGCAGCCGGGGCAGGCCCCAACGCTTGAGGCGGCTGACCGCAGGATCGAGCAGGAAGCCGAGCAATGCCGCCAACGCCAGCGGCAGCAATACGTTGCGGCCCACATAGAGGCCAAATATGACGACCCCGGCAATTACCATGCCGACCATCAGGCGCAGACCGGGCACGATCGACAGGAGCGGCGCCAGGACATCGCTGCTCGGTGATGCAAGCTGCGGTGACTGCAGTGAATGCAGTGAATGCAGTGAATGCGGTGAATGCAGTGAATGCGGTGTCGGGGGGGCTTGCAGCGGGTGTGAAGACTGTGGTGGTGACGGTGGCTGCGAAGGTACCGCCGATGCCATGCTGCCCTCCCTGTGCGCAGAAGTGGGCGCAGTGGCGTGCGCTTCTGCGGCGGAGTCCTGCCGGGGCAACGGGGCGCTTGGCGGCGAATGCGGGGGCTGCGGTTGCTGCGGGTGGGGTGAGCGTGGGTCTGGCATGGTCAGGCAAATGGCTGCGTTGGCATTTTGATGCCATTTCAGCCGCTTTGTGGACTGTTGCCTGTCATCCGCCCGCTGATCCTGGGGTGTGCCGGTGTCGCCTCTGGCGCAGTTTGCTATCGATAGAGAAGCATTCTGCGCACATCAGGCTGGGCCACGGCCATGAAATCACCGCCTAGCGGTACGCAACCGTGTCCCCGCCCCTCAGCCTTCACCTGCGCACGTGTTCTGCACAAATCGCTAGATCAAGCCCCGCAGCATGGCGTTTTGCACGGCCTGGGCACGTGAGCGCACCTGGAGCTTGCGGTAGGTGTTGCGGATGTGGGTGTTGACCGTCATGTGGCTGATCTGCAGTTGCGATGCAATTTCGAGGCTGGTGTTGCCATTGGCGACCATGCGCAGAACATCAAGCTCACGCATCGACAACTGACTTGCCGATGTCTTGGGAACGTCTGCCATGCTGGCCGGTGCCTGCCGCACCGGTTCGGGCTGATTCAACAGGCGCTTGACCAAGTGAGGCGTGATGGCAGCCCCACCGTTGGCCACCTGCAGGATGGACTGCGCATAGGAGCCAAACCACGAGTGCTTGAGCAGATACCCGGATGCGCCCAGTTCCAAGGCACGGCGAATATGGTCTTCCAGATCGGATGCGGTGCACACGATGGATTGGCTGGCCGGTTTCTGGGCAGCGGCGAGCTCCAGCAACAGTTCGCCGGAGCGATCGGTGAGGTTCAGGTCGACGATCAGCACGTCAAAATCGGCGGCGCGCACCAGGCGCTTGCCGTCCTTGAAATTGAGGGCGCGGCCCACCACCTGGATGCGTTCGTCCAGCGCAAGTTCCTGCAGCAGCACGTTGACAAAGTGGATGTCATCGTCGATCACGATGGTGCGGACAGGCTTGTCACGCTGCCCCACCAGAAAGGACGGCCACATGGAAGGCGGATTGTTGAACATCTCGAATCCGTTGTCCTTGTAGTCATCTTGCAGAGCAAGAATCTCTGTGCCCTCCAATGGCTCTGGAAATGTTTGGGTCATTGTTTTACTCGTCCCACCTGCCCGCCGGGCAGCCTGCGGCAGCACGGTGGTATGCATGGACGCACGCCATGGAGCATGGCGCTGCGAAGGCAGGCAAAGGGACTGGGATTGGCGTTTTGCAGTATTTACACTTGCATACTATCAATATTCAAACTCAATCTCAATCTAAGAATTGATAAATATTAAACATATTAAACACATGCCTGTTACATCCCGGGGATGCCCCGTGCTTGCAGGTACAGGATGTGTGTAACCCTGGCAACAGTGTGCAGGCCGCGTGCCAGGGCATACGGGTGCCGGGACGGCATGGCACAGAGCGTCCGGCGCCGATGCCCGGAACGGAAAAACGGCGCCACCCCGGGCAGGGATGGCGCCGTTTTGGTGCCTTGTTGCGTTGCTGGCTGGCTTGCTGTTTGGCTTGTTGTCTGGGGCCGGATTGGCCCCGCGCGTATTGGCGAGCAGTCGCGCTTTTTACGGCAGCGGGGCCGTGGATTCGAGCTTGGGGTCTTCGCCCATGGCCAGTTGCGCGGCAATGCGGCGGGTGAGCGGCTGCAGCACCGAGAAGTGGTCCAGCCCCGCCACCTGCACGCAGTGGACCTGTTCTGACTTGCGTGCCTTGCACAGCTTTGATTGCGCGTCCGTGTTCGACGGTGGATTGGCGCCTTCGATGATCCAGGTGGGCGCCTTGATGGCGTGCAGCCAGTGGATGGGCGCGCGCAGGCGCTGCTCTTCGCTGCCCAGCTTTTTCCAGGCCACCGGCAACTGGCTCGACGTGTAGGTGGACGGATCGGCGACCGGGCCAAACGCAAAGACGCCCTGCACCGGCAAACCGGTGCCGGCCACGAGCAGCGCCAGCGTGGCGCCGGTGCTGTGGCCACCCAGGTAAATGCGGGCCGGGTCCACATACGGCAGCCGGGCTGCAAACAGCACGGCGGCGGTCACGTCGTCCACCTCGCCCCAGAAATATTCGCGCTGGCCCGGGTTGCTGTTGCCGCCTCGCAGGGTGGGAAACATCATGACCATGTCGGCCTTGCGGAAGGCACTGGCGCTCTGGTCGTTGCCGGGCGTGCCTTCGGTCCAGAAGTCATCCAGGGTGTTGCTGTCGCCGCCGGTGAGCCAGATGATGACGGGATGGCGTTTGCCGTCCTTGGGATTGGGGGTGACAAAGCCGGCCAGCGGCATGCCGCCGCTATGGTAGGTGACGGGCACAAACAGCTCTGCAGGTGGCTTGGGCAGTGGTTTGGCAGCGCCGCCAGCGCCCGGCAGCAGCACATTGGCGACCTGGGTGGTTTTGCCTTCGCGCGCCTGCCCCAGGTTTTGCAGCGTGATGCCGCCCTGCGCCACCTGCTGGGCCACGGCCTGCTCCAGTTCGGCCTGCAGCTTTTGCTCCAGCGCACGGCGGCTTTCATTGGCATCGCGCTCGGCCTTGCTCCGGGCGCGCTGCGCCAAGTATTCGTCGTGCGCGCGCATGGCTTCGCGGGTGATGCAGCGGCGGCCCTGGTCAACGGCAAAGCCCTCTTCGTTGGCTTTGTCCAACTGCGGCAGGGTCAGTTTGACGGTGTGGCAGAACGGCTCCGACTCCGGCGCAGCCTGGGGCGGCCACACCAGCGCAGCAGGCTGCTCGGCCTGCGCCTTGTTCTTGGCCTGGCCGAGCGAGGTCCAGCCCCGGTAGCTCATCTTGATACCTGCCATGAGGACGACCACCAGCACCAGCAGCATGCCCATGGCCATGCGGCCTTGGCTTTTGTTTTTGTTGTTTTCGCTGTTCTTGTTTCTCATAACCCCTCGATGCTTCTGACCCTGTAGAGCATAAAAAAGCCGCAAGCCCCTGATCTGCCACAAACCAGTCGCAAGGCCTGAACCTAGAATTTTATCGCTATCACTTTATTGGGATTGATAGATGTAAGCGACTTATTGCGTGAGATTTGTCGACGAGGCGTGCCATGAATCGTGAATACGCCGCAAAGATCAGGATCACGGTGCTGATACTTGTGATTGTTACCGTTTTCCTGAAATTCGATCTGCTAGGTGGCTTCATGGAATGGCTCAAAGCTGCGGCTATCGCGGCCATTGTGGTGAAGTGACAACCTACTGCTACACCTCTTTCATTGTTAGAGGAGCGCGATGGTATTGTTCATAAAGCCTGGCCAAATCAATGGAATTGAAGCCAGAACAGAGTACGGCTGTGGGCACTCAGGAGTCCTTGCACAGTCTCCTATGCACCCTTTGCCAGAGCCAATAACTTTCACAGAAAATTTAGAACGGATGAGGAAATTTCGTGTAAAGCGCAAGACTTTCAGTTGGAGCATACCTTTGGAGGAGCTGGGACAGCCCAACAACTCAAACGAGGCGAAGCATTCAAGTCTGCTGACTCCTCGGAAAACGTCGATGATCGCATATGTCCAAACATGACAAACAAAGAATTCATTGCGGAATTCAACGAAATACGAGATAAATTAATAAAAATTTTAACCAATAGCGTCATTCCGTCGGTCAGCCAATGGAGGCCAGCGACGCGAGAGAGAGCGATGAAATGGTTTGGGACTGATGGCGATAAATTAAAACAGATTTTATTAAATGGCTATCCAAAATGTGTTTCGGTATTGAAGCAAATGTCTGGCGAGAATTTCGTGAAACCAACCAAAGATGGCCTTTTTGGTTGTGTTCCGGACACCAGTGTTGATTTGGATGGGGTTCATGCTGCGGTCTGCCCGCTGGATACTGGTCATCACATTGCAATATATCCAGGTTACTGTAATGGCAGAACATATTCCAGCGACCATAGTTCAAAGATTGGCACAATTCTGCATGAAGTATGCCATTTTCAAAGCACTTTCACATCTATCGATCATGTCTATAATACAGCTTTTTCAGAGAGACTCGCTAAGACTGATCCGTCCAAAGCTATAAGAAATACTGATAATTTTGTTATGTTTGCATTGCATGGAGTGGCTTATGGCAATTTGTAAAAAATTACTATTGATTGTTTTTTTGGCACTTCCGCAATTTTCTGTTTTTGCGTGTAGTTATGTTAGTGCGGTTGATGTGTTTTATGAAAAAGGAAAAACTACTCTAACCGATTCTGAGAATAAAAAACTACAGGAATGGTTTCAATCTTCATTAAAAATGTTTCCAATAGTCGGTAGTCTATCCATCGAAGCGAATGCATACGCGCCGAATCTTGAAGATGCTAAAGCACTAGCAAAAAAAAGGGGTGACTTGACTAAAGATGCTTTGTCTCAGAAGCTTCCTGTTGATACACTCATTCGAGTGGTGTCGTATGGACACACAAAACCCAAGCTCGATGTACTCCCCTCTACGGATGTAGTCTTTATTGATATAACACCAGATGTAGAGAAAATGAAGCTACCGCCTTGCTTGCCGCAACCTCCTGCCAAGCCCAATTAATCAGCGAAATTGAAATACTAATAATTTTTTATATTTGCATTGCATGACCTAGTATATGGCAGCAAATAGAAATATATTTATTGCAGTTCTTTTGATATCCTCTCATTATTCGGTATTTGCGTGCAAATATGTTCTCGCAATTGACATTTTTTACGAAAAAGGTGCAATCACCTTAACAAGTGCTGAAGACAAAAAATTGCAAGAATGGTTTGATGCCTCATTAGTCAAATTTCCATTTATTGGAAGCCTCGGCATTGAAGCGAATGCGTATGCTCCAAATCTTGAAGATGCTAAAATATTAGCTGCTACTCGGGGCACCCTGCTTAAGGCTAAATTATCTATGAGATTGCCTGCAGATACCATAATTCAGGTTGGTTCATTCGGGCATACAAAGACTAAACGCGATGTGCTTCCAACTACCGATGTAGTCTTTATTGATATAACACCCGATGTTGAGAAGATGAAACTACCGCCTTGCTTGCCGCAGCCTCTCGCCAAGCCCAATTGATTTTGAGTGATTGGCATACTGGTTATTGAGAGCCGCTAACATAACCCAGCAATTCGTAGGTTTGCGATTGAGACGAGGCGTCGGGGCGCCATCAGGCAAAGCCGTAGGCAGTATAAAAGTACGACAAGGCTGCGGGCGCTCCCGACTAGGAGCCCCCCGGCTAGGCGCCCCCGACGAAGCAACGACGTATCAAGCGTTGCGTAAGGGGGCGTTACTCCAACCGAAGGGCAGCATCTCCTGTAGAGCCCCTGCCTCGACTATTTCTTGAGGCCTTGCAGTTTGGCAAATGCAGAGGCCATGGCGCCCTGCTGTGTGGGCTGGTTGCCACGCTGGGGCTGGGCATAGCTGTCCCGGCCGCCGCCGCGATTGCCGCCGTAGCTGTTGCCCCGGCCTGCGCTTTCAAAGCGGTTGTCGCGCGGGCCATCGCGCCTGGCAGGGGCTGCGTCGAGCTTCATGGTGAGGCTGATGCGCTTGCGGTCCACATCGACTTCGAGCACCTTGACCTTGACGATCTGGCCGGTCTTGACGATTTCACGGGCGTCTTCAATGAACTTGTGGCTCATCTGGCTGACGTGGACGAGGCCATCCTGGTGCACTCCCAGGTCGACGAAGGCACCGAACTGGGCCACGTTGCTGACCGTGCCTTCGAGCGTCATGCCCTCGCGCAGGTCCTTGATGTCTTCCACGCCATCGTTGAAGCGGGCCACAACGAAGTCAGGGCGCGGGTCGCGGCCGGGCTTTTCCAGCTCGCCCAGAATGTCCTTGATGGTGACGGCGCCAAACCGGTCGTCGGCAAACTGTTCGGGCTTGAGCGACTTGAGCACTTCGCCACGGCCCATGATCTCGCCGATGGGCTTGCCGGTTCTGACGATGATTTGCTCGACCACCGGGTAGGTTTCGGGGTGGACACCGGTGACATCAAGCGGGTTGTCGCCACCGCGAATGCGCAGAAAGCCCGCTGCCTGCTCGAAGGTCTTGGCGCCCAGGCCCGCCACTTCCATGAGTTGCTTGCGGTTCTGGAAGCTGCCGTTGGCATCGCGCCAGCGCACCACCGACTTGGCCACCGAGCCCGAGAGGCCCGAGACGCGGGAGAGCAGCGGGGCCGATGCCGTGTTCAGGTCGACGCCCACGGAGTTCACGCAGTCTTCAACCACGGCGTCGAGTTGGCGTGCGAGTTCGCTCTGGTTCACATCATGCTGGTACTGGCCCACGCCGATGCTCTTGGGGTCGATCTTGACCAGCTCGGCCAGCGGGTCCTGCAGGCGGCGGGCAATGCTTGCCGCGCCACGCAGGCTCACGTCGATGTCGGGCATTTCCTGCGCGGCAAATTCGCTGGCCGAATAGACCGAGGCGCCCGCCTCGCTCACCACGACCTTGTCGATCTTCTTGTCGGCCTGGCTGGCGATCTTGATCAGGTCGGCTGCCAGTTTGTCGGTTTCGCGGCTGGCAGTGCCGTTGCCGATGGCAATCAGGTTGATGTTGTGCTTTTCCACCAGCTTGGCGAGTACGGCGAGCGAGCCATCCCAGTCGCGGCGGGGCTCGTGCGGGTAGATGGTGGTGGTGTCGACCAGCTTGCCGGTGCTGTCAACCACGGCCACCTTCACGCCGGTGCGGATGCCGGGGTCTAGGCCGATCACAGAGCGCTGGCCGGCAGGTGCTGCCAGCAGCAGGTCGCGCAGGTTGTCGCCAAAGACTTTGATGGCGACTTTTTCAGCGTCTTCACGCAGGCGGGAGAACAGGTCGCGCTCGGTCGAGAGGCTGAGCTTGACGCGCCAGGTCCAGGCCACGCACTTGCGGATCAGGTCATCGGCCGCGCGCTTGGCGTGGCTCCAGCCCAGGTGCAGCGCGATCTTTCCTTCGGCAAGGCTCGGCTGGCCGGGTTCGGGCTCCACGGGGAGCACCAGCTTGGCTTCAAGGATTTCGAGCGCGCGGCCACGGAAGACGGCCAGCGCGCGGTGCGACGGCACGCGGCCGATGGGCTCGTCGTACTCGAAGTAGTCGCGGAACTTGGCAACCTCGGGGTCGTTTTCGTTCTTGGCTTCCACCTTCTTGGACTGGAGCAGGCCTTCATCCCACAGCCACTCGCGCAGCTTCTGCACCAGGGACGGGTCTTCGGCCCAGCGCTCGGAGAGGATATCGCGCACGCCATCGAGCACGGCGAAGGTGGTCGAGAAATCGGGGCCGGGTTTGCCGTCGTCCAGTGTGGTGGCGGGCTTGCAGAAGGCCTCGGCCTCCTTGTGCGGATCGAGCGAGGGGTCGGCAAACAGTTTGTCGGCCAGCGGCTCGATGCCGAATTCCTTGGCAATCTGGCCCTTGGTGCGGCGCTTTTGCTTGAACGGCAGGTAGATGTCTTCCAGCTCCTGCTTGGTGGGGGCGTTGGCAATGGCCAGGCGCAGCGCGTCGGTGAGCTTGCCCTGCTCGTCGATGGCCTTGAGCACGGTGCCGCGGCGGTCTTCCAGCTCGCGCAGGTAGCCCAGGCGCTCGTCCAGTGTGCGCAATTGCGTGTCATCGAGGCCGCCCGTGGCTTCCTTGCGGTAACGGGCGACGAACGGGACGGTGGCGCCGCCATCGAGCAATTCCACCGCCGATTTCACCTGCGATTCGGCAACCTTCAACTCCCCGGCAATCTGCGCAATGATCTTGTGCATGCTTGACTCTCGCTCCAATGCATTTCTGGCAAAGACGCCGAGTGTGCCATAGGCAGCGGTACCTACTGGTGATAAGCACAGGGGTTATGACGCATCGCTACACTTTTAATAGCTTTTGGCGCTTGAAGGACGTGCGCAAAACTCCAATTTAGGCAGAATCGTAAAACAATGCGAATACGCGCAGCGTTGCAGTCTGTCCGGCAGGCTCTACACTCGGCGGGCCACTTTTGGATGTTTCGCACCCCCTGCGCTGCCGTTTTGTCCGTATCCACGCTCTGCCATGTCTCGCGCAACTGATTCCACGTTCGACTTGTTTGGTGACACAGGTGCTGCCGGTCACGGTGACGCGCACCCGGTCGCGCCCGCACAGCCCGGGTCTGGCATGGCCACGCCAGCCGCCCAGTCCAATGAGGAGGCAACCGCGACCACTGCGCCGGCCACGCCCCGCAGCCGCGCCCAGGCCGTGGCCCCTGCCCAGCCCCTGCTGGGTGACGGGTTGGCAGAGCGCCTGCCTGCCCTGCTGCGGCTGGGCGGCTCGTCGTGGTCGTACCCGGGCTGGCAGGGGCTGGTGTGGGCCAAGGCCTATAGCGAGCGCATTCTGGCGCAACGGGGCCTGACCGCCTATTCGCAGCACCCGCTGCTGCGCACCGTAAGCATTGACCGCAGCTTTTACCGGCCACTGGCGGCGTCGGAATACGCGGTGTACGCCGCCCAGGTGCCGGAGGATTTTCGCTTTGTCGTCAAGGCACCTTCTCTGGTGTGCGACGCGCAGGTGCGCGGCGAGGAAGGCCGGGGCCGCGAGGCCAATCCGGTGTTTCTGAACCCCGATCTGGCGCTGGACACCTATGTGCGCCCTGCGTGCGAAGGCCTGGGCAGCAAGCTGGGCGTGCTGCTGTTTCAGCTCAGCCCCCTGCCGATGGGGCGACTCATTCGCATGCAGCAAACGCTATCAGAACTGGAGCAGCTGGCGCTTGCTGTGCAAGCGCAGCTGGCCAGTCTGCCAGAGGAAGCACGGCCCGTTGTTGCCTACGAGGTGCGCGACCCCGACTGGCTGCGCCCCGACATTGCGCCGCAGTTTGCCCGGATTCTGCGCAACAGCGGCGCCACCTATTGCCTGGGCCTGCACGCCAAGATGCCACGGATTGCAGAGCAGCTACCACTGCTGCGCGCCCTGTGGCCCGGCCCGCTGGTGTGCCGCTGGAATGTGAACCCGATCTTCGGTCCCTACGGCTATGCCGAGGCCGAGCAGAAGCTGGCGCCGTTTGACCGCATTCAACAGCCCGATGATGCGACGCTGGAAGCGCTGGCCCGCACCGTTGCCGGCATATGCGGCAAGGGCCAGCAGGCCTATGTGACGATCAGCAACGAGGCCGAGGGCTGCGCGCCGCTGAGCATGCTGCGGCTGGCGCAGGCCATTGCCAGCCAGCAGGCGGCGTAAGCCCTGCTTTGCGCCTGCTTCACCTCTATTTTTCTTTTCACCCGGGCAAATTCCTGATTACTCCGGGTTCTTGCAATCGCTTGCGATGTTTTGCGCAAATTTGCGGCTTGCGAGCGTCGCCCCGCACGCGTGGCCGCCCGCGAGGCCTATGATTGCCGCTTTGGCATGGGCACCGGCCCTGGTGCCATGATGGCCTGCGATGGACTGCAGGCTGCCTTCCTGATTGATTGCTTCATGCGTTACCGCACCCTCTCTCGTCTTGCCGCCATGGCGGCCATCTGCCTGTCACCACTCGCTGCCAGCCTGCCCTTGCAGGCGGCAGAGCCCAAGATCAACAACTTTGCCGTGGCCGACGCGGTGGTCAGCGTCCAGTTGTGCGGCAACCGCAACAGCGGCAGCAGCAAATCCGCCCAGCCCTACCGTGTGGTGCTCGGCGAGCAGAACGGCCAATCGGTGCTGTTTGTGCAGTGGATGAACCAGCCCGAAGGCGCAGGCAGTTGGCGCGGCGTGGCAGCCCACACCCTGGGGTTTGCAGAAATCAACGACGACAAGGCCGGTTTGACGCTGCAGAACCTGCGCTGCAGCGCGCAGGGCAAGGGCATCCGCATCACCGCCCAGGTGCTGGGCGGCCCCAAGACAGCCAAACGCCGTCAGATGCGGCTGGATGTGGGGCCTGCGCTGGAGAAATACGAGATCACCTTCACGCCAGCGCTCAAATAGCTGCGGCCTACAGGATGCCCAGCGTCTTCACATCCCGGGCCCAGCGGGTGAGTTCGGCATCGATCATGCGCTGAAATTCAGCCGGGGTACTGGTTTCGGGCTCCACGCCCTGCTGGGCAAACACCTCGCGCACCTCGGGCTTGGCGACGATGGCATGGATTTCCTTTGCAAGCCGCTCGATGACGGGGGCCGGTGTGCCGCCCGTCGTCAACACGCCATACCAGGACGAAAACGCATAGCCCGGCAAGCCCGACTCTGCCACCGTCGGCACATCGGGTAAGGATTTGAGGCGCTTGGCGGTGGTGACCGCCAGCATGCGCGTCTGCCCTGTGCGCACCGAAGCCAGAGCGGGTGGAATGCCGGAGAACGCCATGTCGACCTGGCCGCCCGAGAGGTCGGTGATGGCCTGCGAGTTGCCTTTGTACGGCACATGCAGCATGTCCACCTTGGCCTGCTGCGCAAACAGGGCGCCCGCCAGGTGCAGCGTGGAGCCCTGCCCGCTGGAGCCATAGCTGAGCTTGCCCGGCTGCTTGCGGGCGGCATCGATCACGTCCTTCGCACTCTTGTAGGGGAGTTTGCTGTGGATGAGCAGCACATTCCCCGAATCGGCCACCAGGGTGACAGCCGCCAAGCCGGTGCGCGGGTCGTATGGCGGCTTGGCCATCAGACTGGGGGCCACGGTCTGCGCGCCCATCGAGCCGAGCAGCAGCGTCAGGCCATTGGCAGGCGCCTTGGCAACGATATCGCCTGCGATGAGACCTCCCGCGCCGGGCTTGTTCTCCACCACCACGGGCTGGCCCAGGCGCTGCTGCAGCTCCCTGGCGATCACGCGGGCGAGGATGTCGTTGCCGCCACCGGCTGCAAAGCCGACCACCATGCGCATGGGGCCGGAGGGGAATGCTGGCTCTGCAGCCTGGGTGCCTGTGCTCAGCGCGGCAACAGCGGCGGCCAGCAGTGCGCGGCGCGCGATAAAAGGTGTCATGCCAGTGTCTCCTTGGGCTTTTCTGTCTATCTGAGTTCTTTATTTGGCGGCTGCCGCTGCAACGGCTTCGCCTTCGATCAGCTCCGCCCGCCGGGCATACCGGGCCGCGAGCACCGCGCACACCATCAGCTGCATCTGGTGGAACAGCATCAGCGGCAGCACCATCATGCCCACGGTGCTGCTGGCGAACAGCACCTTGGCCATGGGCACGCCGCTCACCAGGCTTTTCTTGCTGCCGCAGAAGACCGCGGTGATCTCGTCTTCCTTGTTAAAGCCCAGGCGCCGCGAGAGGAAGGTTGTCAGGAACAGCGCCAGAGCCAGGATGATGGCGCAGATCACCAGCAGCCCCACCAGGGTGCTTACCGATACCTGCCGCCAGATGCCTTGCACGACAGCCGCGCTGAAAGCGGTGTAGACCACCAGAAGAATCGAGCCCTGATCGACCACCTTGGTGAGCTTGCCGTGGGCCTTGATGAAAGGGCCCACCCAGCGCTGCAGCAAATGGCCCAGCGCGAAAGGCAGCATCAGTTGCAACAGGATCTTGACCACGGCATCGACAAACGAGCCACTCGCGCCGTGCTCGGTCACGAAAATGCTCACCAGCAGCGGTGTGATGAACACGCCCAGCAAGGTAGAAGCCGAGGCGCTGCAGATGGCCGCTGGAATATTGCCGCGCGCCATCGACACAAAGGCAATGGACGACTGCACCGTGGATGGCAGCACGCACAGGAACATCACGCCCACATAAATTTGCGGCGATACCAGCGGCGTGAGCACCGGCTTGAGCAGCCAGCCCAGCAGCGGAAACAGGGCAAAGGTGCTGAGCACGATGAACAGGTGCAGGCGCCAGTGCATGATGCCGTCGAGCACCGCCTTGCGCGAGAGCTTGGCGCCGTGCAGAAAGAACAGCAGCGCCACGGCCGCGGTGGTCACCTTCTCCAGGATGGATGCAACATCGCCAGTCGCGGGGAGAAAGCTGGCCAGCAGCACGACGGCCACCAGCATCAGGGTGAAGTTATCGGGGCGGAATTTCATGCCCGCATTGGACGCCAGCGGCCACCAAAAGTAAAATTAATTTATAAGATAGATTGATGATTTTCAGTCATATATTATTCTTTGGTGCAGAAACACAAGCCACTTTGAACACAAGGGCTTATCTGGCAAGCGCCAGTTGCTATCAAATTAATAACACCCCACTCCCACACACCGCACCATGCATGTCACCCTCCGCCAACTGCAGGTTTTCATGGCCCTGGCCCAGAGCCACAGCTTCAGCCAGACGGGTCAGGCCCTGGGCCTGACGCAATCGGCCGTCAGCCGCGCCATGGTGGAACTGGAAGGCCAGCTCAATGTGCGGCTGCTCGACCGCACCACACGCGAAGTGCTGCTCACCCAGGCGGGCCAGTTGCTCACCCAGCGCGTGGCGCCCCTGCTGCAAGAGCTGGCCGACGCGCTGGACGAGGTGGCTGACGTGGGCCAGGCCGCGCGCGGTGTGGTGCGTGTGGCCAGCAGCCCTACCCTGTCGGCAGCGCTGATGCCCACCTGCATTGCCGCCTGCAGCCGTGATCTGCCGGAGGTGCAATTGCAGCTGGTAGACAGGCTCCAGCAGGAGGTGCTGGCCCAGGTGCGCAATGGCGACGTGCACTTTGGCGTGGTGGTGGAGCCGCCCGAGCTGGGTGATCTGGAGCACGTCACCCTGCTGCACGATCCCTTTGTGGCCGTGCTGCCCGCCAGCCACGCGCTGGTACGGGGCCAGGCCGACAGCGCGGCCATCACGCTTGGCTGGGCCCAGTTGCAGGGGCTGCCCCTGGTGCTGCTGGACCATGCCTCGGGCAGCCGCCGGCTCATGGATTCGGCCCTGCAAGCGCATGGCTGCGGGCCTGCGCATTGCCCCGTGGTGCAGGAGGTGGGCCATGTCACCACCGCCTTTCGGATGGTGGAGGCGGGTATCGGCATCAGCATCATGCCGCGCCTGGCCATTCCGCCGCAGGGACTACCGGGCCTGCTAGTGGCTGATCTGACGCCGCAGGTGGAACGCGCCATCATGCTGGTGCGCCGCCGCCAGCGCAGCCTGCCTGCAGCAGCACAGGCGGTGTGGGACCGGATGGCTAACTTGTTGATACATCCACAACGTCAATGAGCGTCAGCTAAAGCCGCAGGACTACAAATTGATAGCAGATGGCGTGTTACAAACACCAGTCGAGTCACAGCAGGCAGCCTCTGTCTGCACTGCCTTTTGAGAACCGATCACCTGGAGGAAAACCATGGCACAACCAAGCATTCGATTCGCCGCCATCGCTGGCGCTGCAGCGCTGGCGGCCCTGCTGAGCGCCTGTGCGAGCACCGACCGCTCCGCACCGGTGGCAGAAGCCATCATCAAGCCCACTGCAGGCAACAACATCAGCGGCTACATCCGCTTCTACCAGGCAGGCCAGGACACCGTGCGCGTGAACGCCCAGGTCACCGGCCTGCCGCCCAACAGCGAACGCGGTTTTCACATCCATGAAAACGGCAACTGCTCCGCCCCCGATGCCATGAGCGCAGGCGGCCACTACAACCCGACCGGCCACCAGCACGGCAAGGCCGGCCCGCAGTCGCATGTGGGAGACCTGCCCAGCCTGATGGCCGACAGCACCGGCGTTGCCACCCTCATCTACGAAACCAAGAACATCTCGATCGGTACCGGCCAGCCCAGCGATGTGAAGGGGCGCGCCGTGGTGGTGCACAAGGACAAGGACGACTTCACGACCCAGCCTACGGGTAACTCGGGCGCACGCATCGGCTGCGGCGTCATCCAGTAAGCCGCACGCGACGCCATCCGCAGCACTCCGCATTGAGCGGAATGCCTGCGCGGCATGTTCACGATGACAAAGCCTGCGTGCATTGCGCCCGCAGGCTTTTGATTTGGGGCATGGCCCGCCGCGCTCTGCCCGCCGCAAAGCAGTGCACAATCAAACCATGAGCGAACTGTCC
The DNA here is from genome assembly GCF_050434545.1 of Comamonas sp. 4034. Lineage (NCBI taxonomy): Bacteria > Pseudomonadati > Pseudomonadota > Betaproteobacteria > Burkholderiales > Comamonadaceae > Comamonas > Comamonas sp. 4034. The sequence continues at coordinate 17,271 of NZ_JBNDIT010000020.1, forward strand.
CACTCCATTGCCGACCTGCGCAAGAGCTATGAGCGCGCAGAATTGAATGAATCTGCATCGGCCCCTGCCCCCATCGACCAGTTTGACCGCTGGATGAACGAGGCCGTGGCCGCGCAGCTGCCCGAGCCCAATGCGATGACCGTGGCCACCGTGGGCGCCGATGCGCGGCCCAGCACGCGTATCGTGCTCATCAAGGGCTATGACGAGCGCGGCATCGTCTGGTACACCAACTACGACAGCCGCAAAGGCCGCGAAATTGCAGGCAACCCCTTTGCCGCATTGATGTTCCACTGGGTGGAGCTGGAGCGCGTGGTGCGCATTGAAGGCCGGGTGGAAAAGGTGAGCGACGCGGAAAGCGACGCCTACTTCAACAGCCGTCCGCTCGATTCGCGCATTGGCGCCTGGGCCAGCCCGCAAAGCCAGGTGATCGAGAGCCGCACGGTACTCGTCACCAACGCCGCCAAGTACGGTGCGCAGTTCATGCTCAAGCCGCCGCGCCCGCCGCACTGGGGCGGTTTCCGGCTCGTGCCCGATACCTGGGAATTCTGGCAAGGCCGCAAGAGCCGCTTGCACGACCGCCTGCGCTACCGGCTGGAAGGCAGCGAATGGGTGCGCGAGCGCCTGGCTCCGTGATGGCAGCGCCCTCATCCGGATTGATCTCCGGCGACGTAGTGATCCGCTGGATCGGCCCGGAGGATGCCCCCGCATTCCAGGCCCTGCGCCTTTCGGGCCTGCGCGAGGCACCCACCGCCTTTGGCTCCAGCTACGCGGAAGAGAAGGACGAGCCCGTGGACGCCGTGCGGCAGCGGCTGGTTCAATCTGATGGGCAGGCGCGGGAGCGCGGCATCCTGGGCGCCTTCGTCAGCGGACAGTTGGTGGGCACCATGGGCATCCGGTTATTGACCTCCGTCAAGCTGCGGCACCAGCTGCTGATCTGGGGCGTGTACGTGTCACCGCAGCACCGAGGCGGCGGCATCGCCCGTGCCATGCTGGCAGAGGCGCTGAGCTTTGCCAGAACGGTTCCGGGCGCCTTGCTGGTCAAGCTCAGCGTCAACGCGGGCAACCACGCCGCGCTGCGGCTCTACCAGACGGCCGGATTTTCCGTCTACGGCACCGAGCCTGCCGCGCTGTGCATCGATGGAGAGCTGCACGACGAGCATCTGATGCAGCGATGGCTGCATGCCGCACCTGGCCAGTAGTGCGCGGCAATTTCTGCTGTAAACAGCCGCCAGCGCCCGACCCACATGCGCTGGCACAGCAAAATGCATAGCATCAGTTTCCCTGCAGCATGGGCGCCAGGGCCAGCAGAATGAGCGGAATCGTCAGCAAAGCAAGGCTGGTGGACACTGCAATGCTGGCCGTCACCTCCTCGCGCCCCACCTCGTAGCGCTGGGTGAACAGAAACACATTGGCCCCCACGGGCAAGGCCGCCGCCGTGGCCAGCACCACCAGCGGCAGGCCGCGCAGGCCCCACAGCCACCCTACCGCCAGCAAGAGGGCCGGATGCACCAGCAGCTTGATGGCGGCAATGCGGCTGGCCTGCCGGGCATAGCGGCCCACAGCGCTGTAGAACAGGGTGATGCCCACCAGCATCAGCGCAACCGGCCCCAGGGCCTGGGCCAGCATGGCCAGCGGCTTGTCGAGCAGCTCGGGCAGTTGCAGGCCTGTCTGGGCAAACAGCAGGCCGCAAATGATGGGCAGTGGGATGGGATGGATGATGCCGTTTTTGAGCGCCCGGCCCACCGTGATGGCCATCGAGCGGTAGCTGCGTGGCCCGCCGCTGGCTGCGTGCTGCTGGTGCATCACGGCCAGCTCGAACACCAGGGTGGCTGCCGTCATCAGAATGAGCGCATGCACGGAGATGATGGTGAACAGCGTCACCAGCCCTTCCTGCCCAAACACCACCCCTACCAGCGGCACCCCCACCATGATGTTGTTGCTGAAGCAATGCGCCAGTGCCCGGGCGGCCCCCAGCGTGCTGAAACCCTGCCACAGCAGGGTTGCCGCAAACAGCAGGCCAGCTGCGGTGAAATAGACCGCAATGGTCTGCAGGTTCAGATCCTGCACGCGCACCTGGCTCATGGTGCGAAACAGCAGCGCCGGCGTCAGCACCAGAAAGACGATGTTCGACAGATCGCGCACCGACGTGGCCTTGACCCAGCCCAGACGCCCGAGCAGATAACCCAGTGCGATGAGCAGCACCACCGGGACCAAAGACACCATCACCGCCATTGCGCACACGCCCTTCCTGTTTGCAGCGGCGATTATCGTTGCAGCGCGGGTGCAGCGCTGCAAACACGGGGGGATGCGGATGGAGGCGCCATGCAGGAATGCAGGCAGAAAACTATGAAAACCATAGCATTCTGCGCTTTACCAACAAGCGCTCAAGCCCCAAAACCCATAAAGCCAGCAATAGGGCATCGCCTTGCCAGCCTTGCGGTCATGCGGTCATGTAGCGGTGCAGGAATGGTTGCGATGCCCGCGGTGCCGGTCAACCGCGGGTCATCGCCTCCACCACCTGCTGCAGCGCAGCCGGGTCTTCCATGGTGGAGAGGTCGCCGGTTTCGCGTTTTTCTGCCACGGCCTGCAGCGCGCGGCGCAGCAGTTTGCCGCTGCGGGTCTTGGGCAGCATCGATACGAAGTAGACGCGCGCAGGCCGCGCCACGGCGCCCAGTTGCGCGTCCACGTGGTTGCAGACCGATTTTTCCAGCGCAGCGCAGGCCTGCGCGTCGCCCGCCACATTGTTGTCGCGGGCCACGGCAAAGGCCAGCGCCACCTGGCCCTTGAGGCTGTCGGCCACGCCCACCACGGCCACCTCGGCAATGCTGGCGTGGCCGGAGATGCTTTCCTCGATCTCGCGGGTGCCCAGGCGGTGGCCTGCGACGTTGATCACGTCGTCGGTGCGCCCCAGGATGAAGTAATAGCCGTCCTTGTCGCGCACGCCCCAGTCAAAGGTGTTGTAGACGAGACGACCGGGAATGCTCTTCCAGTAGGTGTTCACGAAGCGCTGGTCATCGCGCCAGATGGTCATCAGGTTGCCGGGCGGCAGCGGGCCTTCGATGGCGATCACGCCCTTTTGCATGGGCTCGGTCAACTCGGCTCCCGTTTCGCCGTCGATCAGCTTGACGTTGTAGCCATACACCGCCTTGCCGGGGCTGCCAAAGCGCGAAGCCTGCTTTTCCACGCCGTTGCACAGCGTGAGAATCGGCCAGCCGGTCTCCGTCTGCCAGTAGTTGTCGATGATGGGGCGCCCGATCGCGCTGCTGATCCAGTTGGCGGTGGGCTCGTCGAGCGGCTCGCCCGCCAGCCACAGCGCCTGCAGGCTGCTGAGGTCGTATTTGGCAAGGTACTCGGGATCGTGCTTCTTGAGCACACGGATGGCCGTGGGCGCCGAGAACATGTGGGTGACCTTGTATTTCTCCACCAGGCTCCACCAGATGCCGGGATCGGGCCGGATCGGCACGCCCTCGTACATGATGGTGGCCATGCCATGGATCAGCGGCGCATAGATGATGTAGCTGTGGCCCACCACCCAGCCGATGTCGCTGGTGCAGAAGAAGGTCTGGCCCGGCTTGGCATCGAAGATGGCGGGCATGCTGGAAGCCAGCGCCACGGTATAGCCGCCCGTGTCGCGCTGCACCCCCTTGGGCTTGCCCGTGGTGCCGCTGGTGTAGAGCGTGTAGCTGGGGTGGGTGGCACCGACCCATTCACAGGGCACCTGCGCATCCATGTGCTGCGCGCGCAGCGCGGCCCACAGGTGGTCACGCCCTGCCACCAGGTTCATCGGCACCAGGCCACGGTCAACGAGCAACACAGCCTGCGGCTTGTGGCTGGCCAGGCTCAGGGCTTCGTCGAGCAGCGGCTTGTACGGTACGGCGCGGCCTGCGCGCGATCCAGCATCGGCGCTCACGATGACCGTGGGCTGCGCATCATCGATGCGGGTGGCGAGCGATCCGGAAGCAAATCCGCCAAACACTACCGAATGAATCGCGCCAATGCGCACGCTGGCGAGCATGGCAATCGCAGCCTCGGCGATCATGGGCATGTAGATCTGCACCCGATCGCCCCTTTTCACCCCCAGGGCCTGCAGCGCCGCTGCCATGCGCTGCACTTCGGCATGCAACTCGGCATAGGTGTAGGTGCGCTCGGTATTGGTTTCGGTGGAGACCGCAATCAATGCAGGCTGGTCGCCACGGGCGGCCACATGGCGGTCAATTGCGTTGTGGCAGAGGTTGGTCTGCCCGCCAGCAAACCAGCGCGCGAAAGGCGGGTTGCTGTAGTCGCAGATCTGCGTGGGGGGCACTTTCCAGTCGATCAACTGGGCCTGCCCGGCCCAGAATACGTCACGGTCTTCGATGGATTGGCGGTGGAACTCGGCAAAACTCGTCATTGGGGCTGTCTCCAAACTTTGTTATGCACGCATTATTTCCCTCTGCCTTGCATTGTGCTGACAAATCCGCATTTCGGCGTTACTTGGGTGGGCGCGAGGGGTGTCGCCAAGCTGTGGTTTTCCCGCATACGCTGCGGCTCTACGCCTGCCAAAAGGCCAGTGAACCGCCCATACAGCCCTGTTTTTGGCAAAAGCAGAAGCGCCAATCGCGCACAATCGTTGCCACGGCGCCTGCCTCTGGGAACGTGTTTACGATCTCTGCGCAGTTTTTTGCCGGTTGATGAAGGATTTCACATGCTCAACGGCCTGTGGCTCGGTTTTTTTGTGGTGGCGGCGGTGGCCGCGCTGGCGCAGTGGCTGGTGGGCGGCAACAGCCAGATCTTTGCAGACATGGTGCAGGCGCTGTTTGGCATGGCCAAGCTGTCGGTCGAAGTGATGGTGCTGCTGTTTGGCACGCTCACCCTGTGGCTGGGTTTTCTGAAGATTGCCGAAAAGGCGGGCCTCGTCGACCTGCTGGCGCGCTGGCTGGCGCCCCTGTTCGCCCGGCTGATGCCCGAGGTGCCGCGCGGCCACCCTGCGCTGGGCCTGATGACGCTGAACTTTGCCGCCAACGCGCTCGGGCTGGACAACGCGGCCACGCCCATCGGCCTCAAGGCCATGCGGGCGCTGCAGGACATCAACCCCTCCGCCACCTCGGCAAGCAATGCGCAGATCCTGTTTCTGGTGCTGAACGCCTCGTCGCTGACCTTGCTGCCCGTCACCATCTTCATGTACCGGCTCCAGCAAGGCGCTGCCGACCCCACCCTGGTGTTTCTGCCCATCCTGCTGGCCACCTCGGCATCGACGCTGGTGGGCTTGCTCAGCGTTGCCGTGGTGCAGCGCCTGCCGCTGTGGCATCCGGTGGTGCTGGCGTATCTGCTGCCGGTGGCGCTGCTGCTCGCGGCGTTCATGGCCTTTCTTGCCACCTTGACGGCCACCGCCCTGTCACAGGTCTCGTCGCTGCTTGGCAACATCACCCTCTTCTCGCTGGTGGTGCTGTTCGTCGTGGTGGGGGCACTGCGCAAGGTGCCGGTGTACGAGGCTTTTGTGGAAGGCGCCAAGGAAGGCTTTGATGTGGCCAAGGGCCTGCTTCCCTATCTGGTGGCCATGCTGTGCGCCGTGGGTCTTTTCCGCGCGTCGGGCGCGCTGGACTATGTGCTGGAAGGCATCCGCTGGCTGGTGAGCCAGACGGGCATGGACACCCGCTTTGTCGACGCGCTGCCGACCGCGCTGGTCAAGCCGTTCTCCGGCAGCGCGGCGCGGGCCATGCTGATCGAGACGATGCAGAGCCAGGGCGTGGACAGCTTCCCGGCCCTGGTGGCTGCCACCATCCAGGGCAGCACCGAAACCACCTTCTATGTGCTGGCGGTGTACTTTGGCGCCGTAGGCATTCAGCGCGCCCGCCACGCCGTGCCCTGCGCGTTGCTGGCAGAGCTGGCAGGGGTGGTGGCCGCCATCGCCGTGTGCTATCAGTTCTTCGGGTGAGCGACGTAGACGCTCCAAAGACAGAAAGCAGTACCGTCCATGATTCAACCACTTCCAGGCTGATCAACGGATGATCGCGTCTGCTGCGGGCAGAGCGCGGATTCTCCTATATCGACAATCGGTTCGGCAGACGGATCGAATGGACTGAAATTTGATAGCAAATAGCGCTCATCAGATGACGGATCCAGACACTTTACTATTTGAATCTATTATCCCTAAAGCGCTTGCTGCTATCTTTATTGAAAAGCCACGATCTTCATGCGTCCGGCACGATGGCGTCGGCGTAGTCATAGAGCAGGCCCAGCAGTTCTTCTGCGCGCTCATCGGCGGTTTCCGACAGCTGGTCGATTTCGGCAAACATCTGTTCGGCCGTGCGGGCACCACCCTCGCCTTGCAGCAGAAAGGCTGCCCGCAGAGCCTGCCAGCGCGCCTGCTCGGCGGCACTGAGCGAATCCGGAAAATTGCGTGCCCGGTAGCGGAACAGCAGCTCCTGCAGCCGCTCGTCGTCGAACCCGGGCCTGGCCACCGCCAGCTCCTGCGGGTGCATGGCGATGAGCTGGTTCAGGCGCCTGCGGTCGGCCTGGCCGATGAAGCCGCCGTACAGGTCCTGGTCCACATCCACATCCTGCAAGGCCGGGCGCTGGAATACGGCGGCCCAGGTGGCGCTCATATCCGGCAGATCGCGGGCAACGGCAGCGTATTGCAGGGCGCGCTCCATGTCGATGTGCCAGCGCGCGGCCTGCTCGGCGCTCAGGGTGCGCAGGCTGCTGACGACCATGGGCGATTTGTTCAGGTGCACGGTCTTGATCGGCAGGCGCTCCACGCCTTCGGGCAGGTCGGCGCTGGCAGTGAACATGCGCAGGCGGATGTCTTCTACCGAAAGATCGGCGAGTTGCGACGGGTCCTGCGCCAGATCCCAGGCGATCACCTCGTTCTTGTTGGTGGGGTGCTGGGCGAGCGGCCACATGACGGCAATGCAGCCGCACTCCACGCCGAACATGCCCGAGATGTGCAGAAATGGCCGCGCGTGGGCAGCCGTGGCGGGCAGAGCCAGCTCCTGCATCACGCGGTCCTTCTTGTGCAGGCCCAGCGCAAAGTCGAACAGACGCGGTTGCAAGCGCTTGATGAGCCGCGCCAGACCGATGGTGGCGCGCACGTCGCTGAGCGCATCGTGGGCCGATTCATGCAGGATGCCGTTGGCCCGGGCCAGGTCTTCGAGCTTGAAGCTGACCGAGCCGTCTTCCTTTTTGGGCCAGGTGATGCCATCGGGCCGCAGCGCATAGACCATGCGCACGACATCGAGCAGATCCCAGCGGCCGCAGCCGTTCTGCCATTCACGCGCGTAGGGGTCGCGCAGGTTGCGCCACAGCATGTAACGCGTCACCTCGTCGTCAAAACGGATGGTGTTGTAGCCCACGCCTATGGTGCCGGGGCGGCCCAGTTCGGCCTCCACCACGGCGGCAAACTCGTGCTCGGGCACGCCCTGCTCCAGGCATTGCTGCGGGGTGATTCCGGTGATCAGGCAGGCCTGGGGGCTGGGCAGGTAATCGGGCGCAGGCTGGCAGAACAGCATGACGGGCTCGCCAACCTCGTTCAGATCCATGTCGGTGCGAATGCCGGCAAACTGGGATGGACGGTCGCGGCGCGGCACGGCGCCAAAGGTTTCGTAGTCGTGCCAGAAGAAGGTGGCCTGTGCGGGCTGTGGTGTCTGCATGGCCGCTAGTATGCCTGCTCTGGCGGCTGTATCGGCCCGAGCTAGAGCAAAGGCGAGAACAGGCGTGCGACCGAATCACCCAGGCGCGGCAGAAAAGCCTGCTTGCGATCCATTTCCACCAGCCGCGATCTGCTGATGTCGGCCATGAACTGTTCTTCGAGCCGGCTGTTGAGCGCGGGGCCGTAGCCGATGGCACAGACTTCGTAGTTCAGGCGAAAGCTCCGGTTGTCGAAATTGGCGGTACCGATGATGGCAACGTTGTCGTCCACCACCAGGGTTTTGGAATGCAGCATCCGGGCCTGGTATTCGTACACCTTGACGCCCGCATGGATCAGTTCGTCGAAATAGGAGCGTGCGGCAGCCGTCACCACCAGCGAATCCGACTTTTCAGGCACCAGAAGGCGCACATCGAGCCCGCGCAGAGCCGCACTCGTGAGCGCGTACATGGCCGCTTCCGTGGGCACAAAGTATGGCGTGGTGAGCCACACCCGCTCGCGCGCCGACTGGATGGCAAACACATGGGCGCGGTGGATGGGCTCGCCGGGGTTGTCCGGCCCCGAGGTCACCAGCTGCATCGGGTGGGTGCCATCGGGCAGGTCGGGCAGCAAGGCATCGAGGTCTTCAGGGATATCCTTGTCGGTTTTCTGCAGCGCGTACGCCCAGTCTTCGAGGAACGTGGTCTGCAACCAGGTGACGATGGGCCCCACCATGCGCAGGTGTACGTCGTGGTAGGCATTGGGATTGACGCGCCGGTCTTCCTCGTCGGTGATGTTGACGCCGCCGGTAAAGCCGATCCGGCCATCCACCACCAGAATTTTCCGGTGGGTGCGGAAATTGATCACCGGGCGCAGGCGCCTGCCGATCTTGGTGGGGTGGAATACGGCAAACTCGCCCCCCACGTCCAGCAGCGGCTGGATGAACTTTCTGTTCACCCGCTTGGCGCCGAGCGCGTCCACCAGCAGGCGCACCTGAACGCCCGCACGGGCACGCTCGACGAGCGCATCGCGCAGGCGCGTGCCGGTCTGGTCGGGCTCGTAGATGTAGTATTCGAGGTGCACATGGTGCTGCGCCCGCGAGACATCTTCCAGAATCTGGTCGAAGGTGGCGGCACCGCCGCTCAGCAGTTGCACGCTCTCGGCGGTGGAGATGGGAAAGCCGCTGGTCTCGTCCACCAGCTTGACCAGCTCGCGCATGTGGGATACCAGCTGCGGCTGCGCATCGCGGATGCGGCGCGCCGTCTCCCGCACGCGGCTCTTGTTGCGGGCGCGCAGGCGTTTGATGCGCTGGCGCTTCAAGCGCTGCGGGCCGATGAAGTAGTACACGATCAGCCCCACCACCGGCAGCGCCCCCATGGAGAGCAGCCAGCCCATGGTGGCGACCGGCGCGCGGCGCTGCATCAGAATCCAGATGGCAACCACGAACAGGTAGATAGGCCATACCACGGACAAAACCGCCTTGATGTTCTCCCAGGTCAGGAGCTGCGTCATCCAATCCACCGGCAAAATCTCCTATCTATGGTGCCCCGGGCAAGTGTAGCCGCTCTCCATGTGATTGCCGTGTCTTCCACCCACACTCGAAAGCGGGCGCTCCTCAGGCGAAAAAAAGCCGCACACCCGGGGGTATGCGGCTTTTGGCGGGGGCGCCAGGGCATCAGTCGGCGGCAATCTCTTCTTCAGGCTCGCCGGGGGCCTGCTTGGCCCGCTCCTTCTTCGGCGCAGGCTGGATGTCCAGCTTGACTTCGGGCTTGTCGGCGTCGCTGTCGTCCCAGTCCACCGTCAGGCGGCCACCATCGACCAGCTTGCCAAACAGCAGTTCGTCGGCCAGTGAGCGGCGGATCGTATCCTGGATCAGGCGCTGCATCGGGCGCGCGCCCATCAGCGGATCGAAGCCTGCCTTGGCCAGGTGCTTGCGCAGCTTGTCGGTGAAGGTGACTTCCACCTTCTTCTCGGCCAGCTGCTGCTCCAGTTGCAGCAGGAACTTGTCGACCACGCGCAGGATGATCTGCTCATCGAGCGGCCGGAAGCTGACGATGGCGTCGAGGCGGTTGCGGAACTCGGGCGTGAACAGGCGCTTGATGTCGCCCATCTCGTCACCGGCCGCACGCGGATTGGTGAAGCCGATGACCGCCTTGTTCATGGTTTCCGCGCCCGCATTCGTCGTCATGATGATGATGACGTTGCGGAAGTCGGCCTTGCGTCCATTGTTGTCCGTCAAGGTGCCATGGTCCATCACCTGCAGCAGCACGTTGAAGATGTCCGGATGCGCCTTCTCGATTTCGTCGAGCAGCAGCACCGCGTGCGGCTTCTTCGTGACGGCCTCGGTCAGCAGTCCGCCCTGGTCGAACCCGACATAGCCCGGAGGCGCGCCGATGAGGCGGCTGACCGCGTGGCGCTCCATGTACTCCGACATGTCGAAGCGGATCAGGTCGATGCCCAGGATGTAGGCCAGCTGCTTGGCAGCCTCGGTCTTGCCAACGCCGGTGGGGCCGCTGAACAGGAACGAGCCGATGGGCTTGTCCACCTTGCCCAGACCGGAACGCGACATCTTGACTGCCGATGCCAGCACTTCCAGTGCCTTGTCCTGGCCGAAGACCACGCTCTTGAGGTCGCGCTCGAGCGTCTGCAGCTTGCTGCGGTCGTCATTGCTGACGTTAGCAGGCGGGATGCGGGCGATCTTGGCAACGATTTCCTCGATCTCGGCCTTGCCAATGGTCTTCTTGCGCTTGGAAGGCGCAAGGATACGCTGCGCCGCTCCTGCCTCGTCAATCACGTCGATGGCCTTGTCGGGCAGATGACGGTCATTGATGAACTTGGCAGACAGCTCTGCAGCCGCCTGCAGTGCCGCCAGAGCGTACTTGACGCTGTGGTGCTCTTCAAAGCGGGTTTTCAGGCCCTTGAGGATATCAATGGTTTCGGGCACGGTAGGCTCGACCACATCGACCTTCTGGAAACGGCGCGAGAGTGCTGCATCCTTTTCGAAGATGCCACGGTACTCGGTGAACGTCGTCGCGCCAATGCACTTGAGCTGGCCGCTCGAGAGCGCGGGCTTGAGCAGGTTGGACGCATCCAGCGTGCCGCCCGATGCCGCACCGGCGCCGATCAGCGTATGGATTTCATCGATGAACAGGATGGCGTTGGGCTTGTCCTTCAGTGCCTTGAGCACGCCCTTGAGGCGCTGCTCGAAATCACCGCGGTACTTGGTGCCTGCAAGCAGCGCGCCCATGTCCAGCGAGTACACCACGGCCTCGGCCAGTACCTCAGGCACATCGTTTTCGGTGATGCGCCATGCCAGGCCCTCGGCAATCGCGGTTTTGCCCACGCCGGCCTCACCCACCAGCAGCGGGTTGTTCTTGCGGCGGCGGCACAGGATCTGAATCGTGCGCTCCACCTCGTACTGGCGGCCAATCAGCGGATCGATCTTGCCATCCTTGGCCTGCTGATTCAGGTTGACGGTGAACTGCTCCAGAGGCGATGCCTTCTCGGCACGCTCGCCCCCGCCGCTGCTCGCCTCTTCGGCGTCCGAGCCCGATTCGGGCTTGGGCTGCTCGGGAGCGTCGTTCTTCTTGATGCCGTGGGCAATGTAGTTGACCACGTCCAGGCGCGTCACACCCTGCTGGTGCAGGTAGTACACGGCATGCGAATCCTTTTCGCCAAAGATGGCCACCAGCACGTTGGCGCCGGTCACTTCCTTCTTGCCATTGCCGGTGCTCTGCACATGCATGATGGCGCGCTGGATCACGCGCTGGAAGCCCAGGGTTGGCTGGGTGTCGACTTCGTCCTCGCCCGCCACCTGGGGAGCGTTGTCCTTGATGAAATTGGTCAGCGACGCGCGCAGATCGTCGATATTGGCCGAGCACGCGCGCAGCACCTCAGAAGCACTCGGGTTGTCCAGCAAGGCCAGCAGCAGGTGCTCCACGGTGATGAATTCGTGGCGCTGCTGCCTGGCTTCTACAAAAGCCATGTGCAAGCTGACTTCCAGTTCCTGAGCAATCATTTGAAACTCCTTATTTGCTTGCCAAATACACTCAACTTGCTTCTAGATGAGGATCCAATTGCGTTATTCAACAGGCTCGGTGACGGCCTGCAGCGGATGCCCTGCGCCATGCGCCGCATCCATCACCAGTGCAACCTTGGTCTCGGCTATTTCATGGGAATACACGCCGCACACTCCTTTTCCATCCAGGTGAATCTTGAGCATGATCTGGGTGGCAGCCTCGCGGCTTTTGCCAAAGAAGTGCTGCAACACCTCGATCACGAATTCCATGGGGGTGAAATCGTCATTGAGCATGACGACCTGGTACATCTTGGGGGGCTCCACCCGCTGCGTGGTGCGCTCGACCACCAGCGCGCCACCGTCATCCGGTGTTTTGGGCGTAGCGGGCAGGTTCGGCGTAGGGGGAACAACAGGTTTCGTGGCCATCGAGATCATTCTATAAGGCTAAATTTCCACATCGGCAAAGATGGTGATGGTTTTGTGAACTTCAATCCCGGGCTCTGCGCCCGGTACTTTCCCACCACCGGAGCTATTCTTCTCAGGCCAGGCTTTCGTAAACAATCCTGATGGCTTCGTGGCCCGCCTCCTGCGACCAGGCGGCTATGGCCTGGTCACTGGGGAAGAAGCGCGCCGCGTCGCCCAGATTCAGCTCCACGCCCGCCTTGGTGCCTTCCAGCTCGCAGACCACGCCCAGCCGGATTTTGAGGCCATGGCGCAGCACACCCTCATCGGTATGCTCCTCGACTGCGGGAAACTCCTGAATCAAACGCGCAACATCGGGCTGGTAGCGGTCGGTGTTGACGAGCAGGTAGCGGCCAAAGCGCGCCCGCGCATCGGCCAGGCCCCAGATGTGCTGTGCCTTAGCGCGCAGCCCGCCGCTGAAGTGATCCAGCCCCACCCTGCCATTGAGGATGATGAACTCGTCGTCCTTGAGCTGCTCTTTGTGGCGCAGCCAGGTAGCCTCGTCCACCGAGGCTTCGATGACACCCGATTTATCGTCCACCCTGAACAGCACCAGCTTGCCGCGCTGGCCGTTGATGATGCGCATATCGCTGACGATGCCCGCCACGGTCTGCGTCTCGCGGCTGTCCTTGAGGTTGGCAATCGGCGTGCGCACGAACTGGCGCACTTCCAGCTCCACCTCGTCAAACAGGTGGCCCGAGAGGTAGAAGCCGATGGCGGTCTTCTCCTGCACCAGGCGTTCCTTGATGCCCCAGGGCAGCACATCGGCCAGCGGCGGCTCCTGCGTGCTGGAGCCCAGTGCGTCGTCGCCCATCATGTCGAACAGGCCGCCCTGGTTGGCATTGGCGTGGGTGGTGGCGGCAAATTCAAACGCCACGTCGATGGATTCGAGCAGCGCGCGCCGGTTGAGGTTGATGCTGTCGAAAGCACCGCCCTTGATCAGGGCTTCCACCGTGCGCTTGTTGAGTTTGCTGCGGTCCACGCGCAGGCAGAAGTCGAACAGGCTCTTGAACGGGCCCTTCGTATCGCCCTGGGGGCCAGTACCCACGCCTTCGCGCGCCGCCACAATGGCCTCGATGGCAGCCTGGCCCGTGCCCTTGATGGCGCCCAGGCCATAGCGGATCACCTTGTCGGTCACCGGCTCGAAGCGGTGGTGTCCACGGTTCACATCGGGCATCTCGAAACTCACGCCCATCTTGAGCGCATCTTCGTACAGCACCTTGAGCTTGTCGGTGTTGTCCATTTCCACGGTCATGTTGCCGCAGTAGAACTCTGCCGTGTAGTGCACCTTGAGCCAGCCGGTGTGGTAGGCCAGGAGCGAGTACGCTGCCGCGTGCGACTTGTTGAAGCCGTAGCCGGCGAACTTCTCCATCAGGTCGAACACTTCGTCGGCCTTGGCCTCGTCGATGCCGATCTTGGCCGCGCCTTCGCGGAAGGTGGCACGGTGCTTGACCATCTCCTCCACCTTCTTCTTGCCCATGGCGCGGCGCAACAGGTCGGCGCCACCCAGGCTGTAGCCGCCCAGCACCTGGGCGGTCTGCATCACCTGCTCCTGGTAGACCATGATGCCGTAGGTCTCGGAGAGCACCTTTTCGACCAGCGGGTGGGGGTACTCCACCACTTCCTTGCCGTGCTTTCGGGCCACGAAGCTCGGAATCAGGTCCATCGGGCCGGGGCGGTAGAGCGCATTGAGCGCAATCAAGTCTTCCAGGCGGCTGGGCTTGGCTTCCTTGAGCATCTGCTGCATGCCGCGCGATTCAAACTGGAACACGGCTTCGGTCTTGCCGGCAGAGAACAACTGGTAGGTTTTGGCATCGTCGAGCGGAATGTTCTCGAAAGCGAAGTTTTCCTGGCCCTTGTGGCGCTTCATGATGAATTCGCGCGCAATCTCCAGGATGGTGAGCGTGGCCAGGCCCAGAAAGTCGAACTTGACGAGGCCCACCGCCTCCACATCGTCCTTGTCGTACATGGCCACGGCCGACGTACTGCCCGGCTGCTGGTAGAGCGGGCAAAAGTCGGTCAGCTTGCCCGGGGCAATCACCACGCCGCCCGCATGCATGCCGATGTTCCGCGTCATGCCTTCGAGCTTTTGCGCCATCTCGATCAGGGTCTTGACGTCTTCCTCTTTCTCGATGCGCTCGGCAAGAATGGGCTCTTCCTTGATGGCATAGGTGTACTTGTCGCCTTCCTTGGGCGGGTTGGGCGGGTATTTGAGCGTGACGTGCAGGCCCGGCTTGTTGGGGATGAGCTTGGAGATACCGTCGCAGAAGGTGTAGCTCATGTCCATGACACGGCCCACGTCGCGGATGGCCGCACGCGCAGCCATGGTGCCGAAGGTGGCGATCTGGCTGACGGCATTGCGGCCGTACAGGTCTTTCACATAATCGATCACCCGGTCGCGGTTGGCCTGGCAGAAGTCCACGTCGAAGTCGGGCATGGACACGCGCTCCGGGTTCAGGAAGCGCTCGAACAGCAGGTTGTAGTGGATCGGATCCAGGTCGGTGATCTTGAGCACGTAGGCAACGAGCGAGCCCGCGCCCGACCCCCGGCCCGGCCCCACCGGGCAGCCATTTTGCTTGGCCCAGTTGATGAAGTCCGCCACGATCAGGAAGTAGCCGGGGAACCCCATCTTCAAAATGATGCCCAGCTCGAACTCCAGCCGCTCCACGTACTTGGGCCGCTCGGCCTCGCGCTTTGTGGCATCCGGAAAGAGGAGCTTGAGGCGGTCTTCCAGCCCTTCGAACGATGCCTGCCGGAAATAATCGTCAATCGGCATGCCGTTGGGCGTGGGGAAATCCGGCAGAAAGTACTTGCCCAGCTGCAGGGTAACGCTGCAGCGGCGGGCAATCTCGGCGGTATTGGCGATGGCGCTGGGCACATCGGCAAACAGCGCCTCCATTTCGGCTGCGGATTTCAGGTACTGGTCCTGCGTGAAGCGCTTGATGCGCTTTTTGTTGCCCAGGGTTTCGCCCTCGGCAATGCAGACGCGTGCCTCGTGCGACTCGAAATCCGAAGGCTTGCCAAACTGCACCGGGTGGGTGGCGACCACCGGCAGCTTCAGGTTGGCCGCCAGCGCCACGGCGGCACTCACATGGGTTTCGTCGTCCGAGCGGCCTGCACGCTGCAGTTCGATGTAGAAACGGTGCGGAAACAGGCTCGCCAGGCGCAATGCGCTGCTACGCGCCGCCATTTCGTCACCACGCAGCAGGGCCTGGCCCACCGGGCCGGCCTGCGCCCCCGACAGCACGATCAGCCCCTCGGAAAGTTCTTCCAGCCAGGCCCAGGTGCACTGCGGCTGCGCCTTGACGGTATCGGCCATCCACACACGCGCCAGAATCTCCGACAGGTTCAGGTACCCCTGCTGGTTCTGGATCAGCACGATGATGCGCGACAGCGGCCAGCCCGCCACTTCGGCCTCCATCACCAATTCGGCCCCCAGCAGTGGCTTGACCCCTGCGCCCCGCCCTGCCTTGTAGAACTTGATGGCGCCAAACAGGCTGTTGAGGTCGGTCAGCGCCATCGCGGGTTGCCCGTCATTGGCGGCGAACTTCACCAGATCCCCAATGCGGTTGGTGCTATCGATGATCGAGAACTCGGAATGGATGCGAAGGTGTACGAACATATCCCTGCATTGTAGGAAAGCTTGGGCACCCTGCCCGGCAAACAACCCACAACCCCCAGCCGCTGTTACACACGACAACCCCTCGCAACCCTTGCCTGCCCGATTGGCATGCGCAGCCTATTACAATGCGTCGGATACAGGGCGCGGCAGGTGCCGCCCTGCTGCGCAGGCGGGCAATTGCCTCTGCGCGGTTTTTCCAGCCTTCCATCCATGGAATTGATGCCAAAAATGCTGTTTGCGCAACGTACATCTCAGGTTACTGCTATTGCTTCCGTAGCAACCGCCATGCTTCTGGCAGGCTGCTCCACAACCGAGGTGGATCCAACAGCAGGCTGGAGCCCCAACAAGATCTATTCGGAAGCCCGCGACGAAGCCTCGACCGGCTCGTTCGACAAGGCCGTCCCGCTGTACGAAAAGCTCGAAGGCCGCGCTGCCGGTACGCCATTGGCCCAACAGGCCCAGCTTGAAAAGGCCTATTCGCAGTACAAGAGCGGCGAAAAGGCCCAGGCCATCGGCACGCTGGACCGCTTCATCAAGCTGCACCCCGCCAGCGAAGGCGTGGATTACGCGCTGTACCTGAAGGGCCTGGTCAATTTCAACGAAAACCTGGGCCTGTTCTCCTGGGTGGCCAAACAGGATTTGTCCGAGCGCGACCAGAAGGCTGCCAAGGATTCGTTCGAGGCGTTCCGCGAGCTGGTGACGCGCTTTCCCGAGTCCAAGTACACGCCCGATGCCGAAAAGCGCATGCGCTACATCGTCAACTCGCTGGCCCAGTACGAGGTGCACGTGGCACGCTACTACTATGAGCGCGGCGCCTATGTGGCCGCCATCAACCGCGCACAGAACGCCATCAGCGATTACAAGGAAGTGCCCGCACAGGAAGATGCGCTCTACATCATGATGTTGTCGTACGAGCGACTGAACATGAAGGACATGGCGGCCGATACCAAGCGCGTGCTGGAAGCCAGCTACCCGAACACCACCCTGCTCAGCAAGGGCTTCCGCAGGGAAGACAAGCCCTGGTGGAAGCTCTGGTAAGCCCTGCTGCCAGAGGGATGAACGCCCCGAACTCCTGAATCAATAGCATAAAGCGCCCACCAGTTGGGCGCTTTATGCATTTCACGATGAAGAAATGGTGGCTTGCGACGCATCCGTGCTTTCGACGCGGATTTCGCGGATGGAGGCCAGGTACCGCGCCACCTCTTCTTGCGGCAACTGCGGCATGGGCGGCAGCGCAGCCAGCAGGCTGGCGCCATAGCTGCGGGTGCAAAGGCGCGCATCGGCAATCACGACGAGCCCCCTGTCGCTGAACGATCGCAACAGGCGGCCCACGCCCTGGCGCAGCTGCATGGCAGTCTGCGGCAGGGTGTAGCCCAGAAAGCCGTCCTCCCCCAGGTCTTGCAAGGCGGCTGCCCGTGCGGCATGCAATGCATCGTGGCGGGGCGGAAACGGCAGCTTGTCGATCACCAGCAACTGCAGCGCCTCGCCCGGAAGATCGACCCCCTCCCACAGCGCCATGGTGCCCACCAGCACCTGGCCACGCCGCCCCTGCCCTGTTGCGCCACGCATGCCGGCCAGCAGATGGCGCTTGGGCGCCTCCCCCTGCATCTGCACATCGATAGGCGCGCCGCCCAACTCATGGCGAAGTGCCGCAGCCAATGCCCACATGGCCTGCGTGGATGTGCACAGCACCATGCAGCGGCCACCCAGTTGCTCGACCGGGGCCTTCAGCCATGCGGCCAGCGCCTGCGCACGCTCGGTTGGCGGCGCGTCCGCAGGCGGCAGGGTCTGGGGAATGACCAGAGCCGCCTGCGCCGCCCAGTCCAGCGCATGCGCCAGGCGCAGGCAACGCACCTGTGGCGGCACCTGTGACGGCAATTGCACCCGCGTCTGTGATTCGGGCAAGGCCGCAACCCCATCCAACAGAGGCGCGCCATCTGCCGCAAGCCCTTGCAGACCCATGGCACTGGTGAACCACTGCAATGCATCGTCCTGCCCCAGCGTGGCAGAGGTAAACAGCCAGCGCTGCGGCACCGCAGCCTGAGACGGGGTGGTCACGCCCGTCATTGGCGCTGCCAGCCAGGTGGCACCCAGTACATCAGGCTGCAAAGCCATCAGCGCCTGCCAGAGCCACGGCGGGGATTCCCGAAAACCCTGCCGCAGGGCGCGTGCCTGGGCAGCTGGTGCAGCACGGGGTACGCTTTGCTGCGGCGGCAGGCTTGGGCCATCCCACCAGCGCACCAGGCCCGCAGCGGGCGGCCTGCCCCATTGGCGCAGGGTGGCAAGCAGGCTGTGGCCCTGCTCCACCAGGCGCTGCAGACTGGCCGCACCGCCCGCCACACCTTGCAGTGCCGCTATCATTTCCGATAACCGGTTATGCAGACGCACCAAGGCCTCGGTGCTCTCGCCCGCCGCAGCCTCTGCGCGGCCCGCTTCACTGCCCGGGCCGCCGCTATTGGCATTACTGACAGCCAGCCAGTGGACCAGCGCCTGGCTGCTGGACGCCAGCAGCGCATCCCAAGGGGCAAAACCGCGCGCGTGCATGCGCGTCTGCCGCGCCGCGGACTGCAAAAAATCCTGCACATCGCCCGCATTGAGGCCCTTGGCCAGCACTTTGAGGCCGATGGCAGGCAACTGGTGCGCCTCGTCCATCACCACGGTCTCGGCCAGCGGTACAAAACCGTGGGCCGCGCCCAGCATCTGCCGGTGGCGCAGTTCGCTGAAATACAGGTGGTGGTTGACCACCAGCACGTCGGCCTGGGCGGCCTCGGCTCGGGCGCGGTTGGAAAAGCAGGCGGCAAAATGCGTGCAGCGCTGGCCCAGGCATTCGCTGTGGCTGGCGGTGATCTGCGGCAGCAATGCAGGCAGCTCGCGCAGATTCTCCAGCTCGGCCAGATCGCCGCTGCGCGTGCCCTGTGCCCAGCGCGCCACCTGCTGCAGCGCCTGCAGCTGATCGGCGGGACGGTGGGTCTGCAGCGATTGCGCCAGGCCATGCAGGCAGACGTAGTTCTCGCGCCCCTTGAGCACCGCCACGCGCCTGCGCATCTGCAGATGGCCCAGCAGCGCAGGAAGATCGCGGTCCACCAGCTGATCCTGCAAGGCGCGTGTGGCCGTGCTCACCACAAAGCGCCCCCCTTGGGCCAGCGCCGCCATGAGGTAGGCGTAGGTCTTACCCGTTCCCGTGGGGGCCTCTACCGCAATGGATTCCCCAGCGTTCCAGGCGGCCAGAATGGCATCCACCATGCGCTGCTGTTGCGCACGCAACCGCAGGGGTGCATGCGCGGCAGCCTGGCCGGGTGTCAGCATAGGCGGTGGCGATGGGGCTGGTGGCGAGGACATGGGCAGGCAAGTCTAGCCGGTGCCAGTGGCTGAAAGCGGCTCACAAGGGGCAAATGATGGCGCGTAAACATCAGTTGAACGGTCGCAACCCGCGTAAACACGTGCTGGGACGCGGCCTGCAGGGCAATCTGCTCTATGATGCTTGACAACTCCATCCTAGCCCCGCCTCGCATGAGCACCAGTTTCCGTTTGTCCGCATCCACCGGCCTGCACAAGGGCGACCGCCCCTATCAGCAGGACCAGGTGGTGGTGCTGGCCCACCCCCGTGTCAAGGGCTGTGTGCTGGCCGTGGTGGCCGACGGCATGGGCGGGCGCAGTGGCGGGCGCGCCGCTGCCGATCAGGTCATGATGACGGCCAAGCAGGTGTTCGAGCGTTTCTCCCCCGAGGCCGACAGCCCCGAATCCATGCTGGGCAGCATCGTGCGCGAAGCCCATCTGCTGATTCGCCTGGTTGCCATTGCCGCCGAGCAGGAGCCGCACAGCACCATTGCGGCCTTTGTCATCATGCCCAATGGCTCATGCGTGTGGGCACATGCGGGCGATTCGCGCATCTACCATTTCCGCAGTGGCCAGCTGCTGTACCAGACGAGCGACCATTCCTACGTGCAGACCCTGGTGGACCAGGGCGAGTTGACGCTGGAAGAAGCGCGCTTCCACCCGCAGTCCAACATTCTGCTCAACTGCCTGGGCACGGCGGAGGACCCGCCGCTGATCCACCACCGCATTCCGGTGCTCAAGCACGGCGATGTGCTGATGGCCTGCAGCGACGGTATCTGGCACTACTTTGCACCCGAGGAACTCTCGTCCATCACGCGGCTTTTGTCGCCGCGCGAAGCCAGCCAGTTCCTGATCGAGCGCGCGCAGATGCGCGCCACGGGCACGGGTGACAATATGTCGCTGGCCATCGTCAAGATCGAGTCCATCCCCTCAGACAAGCCAGACAAGTCTGCCAAGCCCCGTTCCAGCAGCAAAAGCAGCAAGGCAGGGAAGACTGCAGATCAGGCGGCACCGGGCTCTCCCATCATTTCCTGAGCCGTTTCTCCATCCCAGTGGGGCAACCGAAACCGGCCAGGCGTTGACTGGCGTCCATACTCCCGCCTATGAAAAAGCCTCGCATTGCGAGGCTTTTCTGCAGGGAAAACGGATACCGGGTGTGGTCAGAAACCGGCCATCACCGAGCCCTTGAACTGCACATCCAGGAACTTGCGGATTTCTTCGCTGTGGTAGGCCTTGACCAGCTTGGTCACCCAGGGCTGGCTCTTGTCGGCCTCACGTACCACCAGGATGTTCACGTACGGGTTCTTGGCGCTTTCCAGCACGATGGAATCGGTCTTGGGGTTGAGGCCCGCCGAAATAGCGAAGTTGGTGTTGACGGCCGCAGCGTCCAGGTCATCCAGCGAGCGTGGCAGCTGGGCTGCATCCAGCTCAATGAACTTCAGCTTCTTGGGGTTGGCCACCACATCCAGCGGCGTCGCCTTCAGGCCTGCATTGTCCTTGAGCTTGATCAAGCCATTAGCCTGCAGCAGCAGCAGCACGCGGCCACCATTGGTCGGGTCGTTCGGAATGCCGAAGCGCGCGCCTTCCTTCAACTCGTCGATCTTCTTGATCTTCTTGGAGTAGATGCCGATCGGGAAATTCACCGTATCGGCGGCCACGGCAAACTTGTAGCCACGGTCCTTGATCTGCGCGTCCAGGTAAGGCTTGTGCTGGTAGCTGTTGGCATCGAGTTCGCCCGATTGCAGCGCGGCGTTGGGCTGCACATAGTCGCTGAACTCGATGATCTTGATCTTGAGACCGTCCTTCTCGGCGATCTTCTTGACCTGCTCCATGATCTGGGCGTGCGGGCCGGCAGTCACGCCGATCTTGATTTCCTTGTCCTGCGCGACAGCGGCGCCAGAAACACCAACGGCCAGCGCCAAAGCCAGAACCGATTGCAGCAATGTACGTTTTTGCACGAGCGATACCTTTCAAATTCGATACCGAACTGTAAGCCCGTTTTTGCACCGCAGCAAAGATTGTTTGTATATTTGCTTACAACCGTGTTGCTGAAATGAATGCTATCAAATTTGATGCATTGGCACTTATCAATCCTGCGCCGGTAGCGGTTTTCGCCCTGTTTCAGCCATCGCTGCCGCCCTATTCGGGCTTCAGGGCCACGTTGTTGAGCTTGTCCAGCCTCTCGGGCCAGTTGCCGTTTTGCGCATGCTGCTGCAGGATGCGCGTCCACGCCACCCAGGCATCCCATTGCACGCGCTTGTCCCAGGCATTGCCCCATTCGCTGAAGGCCTGCAGCGCGCTGTCTGCTGCTGCCTGGGCGTCTGCATTGCGCCCGGCGCTCAGGTACAGCTGGGCCAGCACCATTTGCGGCTCGCCCACCCAGGGGTTGAGCTGCACGGCCTGCTCCAGCACACCGGTTGCCACATCCAGATCCGTGAGCGGCTGGTCCTGCTGGATGACCGACCAGTACAGCGATGCAGCTGCCGCATCGGCCGCTGGCGCCAGGCCCTGGGTGCAGCGGGCAAACACCGGCGGCACGGGCAGCAGGCCCTTGAGGCCGGGGTGCTGCAGCGCCAGACCCAGGCTGGCAATCTGCGACAGCATGCGGCCGCTGGGGCGCATCGGGCCAGGCCAGAGCGACGCCATCCAGTGCGCCTTCTGGCTGCGCTGCGGCACGTTCGGGAAGCTGGAGAAAATGTCGTCCTGCCAGCTGAACCACTGCTCCATGGTATCGGCCATGCTGACGATGATGAAGGCTGCCACGGTATAGGGCTCGACGCGGCGCGGTGCACCCTTGTGGTCCAGCACCACGGCGCCATCGGCCTCAATCTGGCCGGCCAGCACCTTCTGTACGAACTGCGCACGTGAGAGCGTGCAGAACTCGAACACCAACTGCTCGGCCTTCTCTCCCACCACGGCGGCGAGCTTGCTGCGTTCACTGTTGGCATCGAACTTGACGAGGTCGACAAAGGCATTGCCGTACACGCTGTGCAGCAGGCCCAGGAGCTTGACGTCCTCGGGCTGCTGCCACAGCTGCAGCGTGCGGGTGACGCCCAGCAGGTGGTGGCGAAACGTACCCGCCTTGTGCCAATCCAGCCCCACATCGCGGGCCAGCACCACGGGCAATGCGGCGGCAAGCCGGGGCTCCTGTTCGATCCAGCTGTCGTCGAGCAGCGGCTTGGCGCGCTGCCATTGATCCGCATCAAGGCGCTGCAGCGGCAAGCCATGGGCGGGTGGCAAAGGGGCGTTCATGCGAGTCTCCTGGTTTTTTTGGTGGTTGCAGGCATTGTAGGCAGCGGTGCTGTGAAGTTCGCCTCTTGCGCGACATGGAAAACGTGCGCATCCGGCCAAACTATAAAAACCATAGCTACTTGCGCTTACCAGCATTGGATTCTGGATTTTCTGATTGCAATACCAAAGCAAAAAGCCCATGAAGGCGATGCTTCATGGGCTTTGGCGTCTTGCGGCGCGAGGAGACTTTGAAGAGGTTCTTACTTGTGGCTCAGGCGCCGAACGGCCCAGTCACCCAGGCTTTGCACCAGCTGCACAAAGATGATCAGGATCACGACCACCGCCAGCATGATGTCTGGCAGAAAGCGCTGGTAGCCGTAGCGGATGCCCAGGTCGCCCAGGCCCCCGCCGCCAATGGCGCCTGCCATGGCCGAATAGCCGGTCAGCGAGACGAAGCTGATGGTCAGGCCCGCGACGATGCCGGGCAGCGCCTCGGGCAGCAGCACCTTCCAGACGATCTGCCACGAGGTGGCGCCCATGGCCTGCGCCGCCTCGATGAGGCCGTTGTCCACTTCGCGCAGCGAGGTCTCCACCAGGCGGGCGATGAAGGGCGCGGCGGCCAGCGTCAGCGGCACAATGGCAGCTGCCGTGCCGATGGACGAGCCGGTGATCAGCCGCGTGAACGGGATGATCGCCACCAGCAGGATGATGAAGGGCGTGGAGCGCACGGCGTTTACGATCCAGCCGACGATCTTGTTGGCAGCTCCGTTTTCGAGGATGCCGCCCTGGTCGGTGAGGCGTAGGAACACGCCCAGCGGAATGCCGATCAGGGCCCCGGCGACGCCGGAGATGCCCACCATGATGATGGTTTCCCACAGCGAGGTGGCAAACAGCTCCAGCATCATTTCCGAAAAATTCTCAAACATGGTCTACCTCTTGGGGGGTGATCAGGCGGCGCGGGCCGCAGTATCCACTTCCTGCACCTGCACACCGGAGGCGCGCAGCGCAGCAATTGCCGCATCCAGCTGCTGCAGCGGGCCGCTGGCATACACGGCCAGAAAGCCGAAGGTCTGGTCCTGGATCTCGTCGACCTGGCCGTTGAGGATGCTGACATCCAGGCCAAAGTCACGGATCAGGCGCGAGAGGATGGGCTGGTAGGCCTGGTTGCCCGCATAGGACAGGCGCAGCAGCTTGCCGTGGCCAGCCGTCAGCGCATCGTTGAGCGTACGCACGCGCTCGATCACGCTCACAGGCAGGTCCTGCGGCACGATCTCGTCGATCAGGCTCTTGGTGATGGGTTGCTGCGGGCGGGTGAAGACATCGATCACCGAGCCCTCTTCCACCACCTTGCCAGCTTCCATCACCGCCACACGGTCGGCAATCTGCTTGACCACCTGCATCTGGTGCGTGATCAGCACCACCGTGAGGCCCATGTCCTTGTTGATCTGCTTGAGCAGGGCCAGCACCGAGCGGGTGGTTTCCGGATCGAGCGCCGAGGTGGCCTCATCGCTCAGCAGCACCTTGGGCTCGCTCGCAAGCGCCCGGGCAATGCCCACGCGCTGCTTCTGGCCGCCCGACAGTTGCGCGGGATAGCGGTCGCTGAAGGCCGACAGGCCCACCAGATCAAGCAGCGGGTCCACCCGCTTTTTGATGGCTGCCTTGTCCACACCAGCCAGCTCCAGCGGCAGCGCGGCGTTGTCGAACACCGTGCGGGACGAGAGCAGATTGAAGTGCTGGAACACCATGCCGATCTCGCGCCGCGCCTGGCGCAACTCGCCGTCGTTCATGGCCGTCAGCTCATGGCCGTTGACGAACACCTGGCCCGAGGTGGGCCGGTTGAGCAGGTTGATGTTGCGCACGAGCGAGCTTTTGCCCGCGCCGCTGCGCCCGATGATGCCAAACACCTCGCCGGCGGCAATGCGCAGGTCAACGCCACGCAGAGCCTGCACCGGGCCATTCTTGCCCGGGTACGTTTGGGTGATACCCCGAAGTTCAATCATTGGAATAAAGAAAGCGCCCTTGTTCGCAGGGCGCTTCGAGAAGCGTGAATAGATGTACTGTACGCGATGCGACAGCTGTTACCAACGAATGAAATTTTAGTTCGTTACAACCGTTGGTTATTTCGGAAGGTCTTTTGGCGCGCCCATGGCCTGGCGCACGGCGTCCGCCACCGCCTCGCGGATGGTGGTGTCGATTTCGAGCTGCAGCGATGATTGCAGCAAGGCCGTCTGCTGGTTCACCACCTTGAGCACAGCCGCCGTGAGCCGGTCATCGAGCGTATCCTGCACGCGGCGCAGTACGCGACGGGTGATGGCGTCCTCCAGCTCCTGCGCCGTTTGCGCGGCACTGGCTACGAGGCTGGCGGTGGCCGCTTCCATGGCGGCATTGCCTGTAGGGCTGCCGGTGGCGCCTTCCACATGGGTGGCAGCCTCCGGAGCAGCGCCTTCGCCCAAAGCGCCTGCGGCGGCACCTGCAATGGCGTCGGCGCCGGCCTCAGGGTGGCGACCATCGGGCCCAGGCCCTTGGACAAGCCCTTGGACAAGCCCTTGGACAAGCCCTTGGACAGGCTCGGCGTTTGGCGCAACTGCGCCATCGGCCTGCGCCGTATCGACTACGAATCTGTCGGGATCTGCGTCATCGGCAGCAATGTCGGCAGCATCTACCGGCTGCGCCCAGCCACTGTGCGTGGGCAGGCTGGCGATGTCGATGTCGCTCAGGGGCGGGGCTTCAGCGTCTAACGCATCCACCTCCCGGCGCCTGCGCAGCACTGCGGCAGAAGATGCTTCATTTTTTGAAGCATCCTGCGCTTCTTCAGCGGGCACGGACGCCGAAAAATCCTCCGAAGCGGCTTCCTGCGCAGCCACTTCGGTCAGCGTGGGCACGAATTTGGGCGGGGTGCGTGGCTCCATGGGGTGCTCAGTCATCGGTCTTCATCACCAGATCGCGCCGCTCAATGGCATAGCCCTGGGCGGTGTAGTCACGCCAGCGCTGGCGAGCCAGCTGCCGGTCGTTGTCATCATCGGCGCTCACCACCTCGATCACGCGCTCGAACTGCGCAAAATCGTCTGGCATGCGATCGGACAGGTTCAGCAGCACGCGCTTGTGCGGCAGGCCAGCATCCACCTGGCTGGCCAGCACCGTCGGCGAGCGCTGCAGCACAGCGGCTGCCGCATCAGCCCGGCAATGGGCCAGAAACTGGGGCTCACCGCCAAACGACCACAGCGCCAGATCCAGTTCGGCCACCACATCGGGCGCGGCCAGCACCACCAGCGGCATGTCCATGCGCTGGAGCTTGCGCACCAGCTTGCAGGCATAGGTCAGCTTGCTTGGTGCGTTGAAGTGAAAGGCGACGGCGGTCTTGTCTGCCATGGTGCGGGCCGATCCGGTCAGTTGCCTGCAGGGCGGTCGCTGCCGTCCTGGTTGACGGCGGCCTTGCCGGGCTTGTCGGCCTTCACCGCCTTGGCTTTGCCGGGCCGTGCGTCCTTGTCTGCCTTGCCAGGCTTGGAGGCATCTGCCTTCTGCGCCGACAGCAGGTACTGCAGCAGCAAGCCCACGGGACGGCCGGTCGCGCCCTTCTTGGCGCCGCTGCGCCAGGCGGTGCCTGCAATATCCAGATGCGCCCAGGCCATGTTGCCCACAAAGCGCTGCAGGAACTTGGCTGCCGTCACCGCACCGGCCGGGCGACCGCCCACGTTGGCCACGTCGGCAAAATTGCTCTTGAGGCCATCGGCATACTCGTCATCGAGCGGCATACGCCAGCACCAGTCCTGCGCCTTGTCGCCGGCATTTTGCAGGGCCTGGGCCAGTGCGTCGTTGTTGGAGAACAGGCCGCTGCGCTGCGCGCCCAGCGCGATCACGCAGGCACCTGTCAGGGTGGCGATGTCAACCACCGCCGCTGGCTCGAAGCGCTCTGCATAATGCAGCGCGTCGCACAGCACCAGGCGCCCTTCGGCATCGGTGTTCAGAATCTCGATGGTCTGGCCGCTCATGCTGGTGACCACGTCGCCAGGCTTGACCGCGCCGCCATCGGGCATGTTTTCGCAGGCCGGAATCAAACCCACCACGTTGACGGCAGGCTTGAGCTCTGCCAGCGCACGGAAGGTACCCAGCACGCTGGCTGCGCCTCCCATGTCGTATTTCATCTCGTCCATGTCCGGCGCAGGCTTGAGCGAGATGCCGCCGGTGTCGAACGTGATGCCCTTGCCCACCAGCACCACGGGCTTGTCGCCTTTGTCGGCACCGCTGTAGTGCAGTTCGATGAAGCGCAGCGGCTCCTTGGAGCCCTGGGCCACCGCCATGAAGGCGCCCATGCCGAGCTTGGCCACGTCTTCGGGCTTGTGGATCTTGCACTTGATGCGCTTGTGCTCGCCTGCCAGGGTCTCAGCCGCATCGGCCAGCATTTTGGGCGTGGCATAGTTGGCGGGGCGGTTGGCCCATTCGCGGGCAAAAGCCACGCCAGTGGCAGTAGCCTGTGCCACGCCAAAGGCAGCGCCGAGTTCCTGCGCATTGGGGGCGCCAATGGTCACGCCCTGCAGGGCCACCGCCTTGGCCGAGGGCTTGGAGGTGCCGTACTGGTAGGTCAGCTCCGCCGCGCACTGCACGGCTGCGTACAGGGCATCTTCTGCCAGCGGGCTGGCGCTGACGATCACGGCCTGCTTGGTGCCCTCGCGGGTGAAGCTGCCTGCCGCAGCGGCAAGCGCCTGGCGCACCGCCTTGGCCGAGCCGTCGCCCACGCCCAAAAGCAGCAAATGCCGAGCCTGGATGGCGGGCACCGCGTACATGGCCAGCGACTTGCCCGCTTTTGCCTCAAAATCACCATTTTTCTGCGCATGCGCAATCAGGGTGGACAATGCGTCACTGGCCTTGGGTGCGTTGTCGCCCACCAGTACGACCAGGAGATCGCCCGGCTGCAATGCGGCCGAGGCCAGATCCAGAGTCTTGAGTTCAAAGTTCATAATCGGTGCTTTCCTTGCCGCCAATGTTATTCGATTCTTCGATCCGTAAAGAGCTATCCCGCAGCTTTGGTGCCACCTTGGTGGTGCTGGTCACCGTCGTGATGACCATGATGCTTATCAAGGTGCTGGGCCAGGCCTCGCGCGGCAGCGTCAATCCATCCGATGTGATGCTGGTGATGGGTTATACCGTGCTCGGCCAATTGCCCACGATTTTGAGCCTTTGCCTGTTCATCGCCGTGGTGGCCACCTTGTCGCGCATGTACCGCGACAGCGAGATGGCGGTGTGGTTCAGCAGCGGCCAGAGCCTGATGGCCTTTCTGCGCCCGCTGATGCGTTTTTCCTGGCCGGTGATGGTGGTGATCGCGGTGCTGGCGCTGGTGGTGTGGCCCTGGGCCAACCAGCAGATCGTGCAACTGCGTGCACAGTATGAACAGCGCGGCGATGTGGAGCGCATTGCGCCGGGCGAGTTCCAGGAGTCGTCCGACGGCACGCGGGTTTTCTTCATCGACCGTGAACGTGCATCTGACACGCAGGCCAGCAACGTCTTCATCGTCACGAACGAGGCCAAGAAGGACACCGTGACCAGCGCCAGAAGCGCCCACCTGGAGGTGCAGGACGATGCCCGCGTTGCGGTGCTGAACGACGGCCAGCGCGTTGAAAAGGACAAGAGCAAGCAGGGCCTGAAGGTGAGCGACTTCAAGGAGTACGGCACGCGCATCGGCAAGGCAGGTGCGGTCGACCTCAATGATTCCTACTCGGTCAAGAACATTCCTACGCAGAAGCTCGTCACCAGTGCAGAACCGCGGCAGCGCGGCGAGTTGGGCTGGCGCCTGGGTCTGGCCGTTGCGGCGCTCAACTTCGTGGTGCTGGGCCTGGGGCTTGCCAGCGTCAACCCCCGGGCGGGCCGCAGCAGCAGCCTGCTCTTCGCCCTCTTCGCCTTTGTCGTTTACTACAACTTGATGACCTTCTCCCAGAGCTGGGTGTCGTCGGGCAAGGTGCCCCTGTGGGCATCGTTCACCCTGGTGCATGGCGCTACTGCGGTGCTTGCCTGGGTACTGCTCTATTTCCGCAGCCACCAGCGCTCGCCGCTGCAATGGCTGCGCAGCAAGGGAGCCCGCGCATGAAAACCTTCCGCAAGATGATCTACCGCGACATTGCCTCGACCGTAGGCTTTGTCACCCTGGCGTTTCTGGCGCTGTTCTTCTTTTTCGACATGGTCGACGAGTTCCGCTGGGTCGGCACCGGCACCTACCAGCTCAAGCACGCCGTGCTGAGCGTGGCGCTGAACATTCCCACCCATGTCTATGAGCTGCTGCCGATCACCGTGCTGATCGGCACCATTTTCGTGATGGCGCGCATGGCGCAGACCTCCGAATTCACCATTCTGCGCACCAGCGGCCTGAGCCCCTGGCAGGCGCTGGGCAGCCTCATGACCATCGGCATCGCCTTCGTGGTGCTGACCTTTGCCATTGGCGACTATGTGGCCCCTGCTGGCGAGCAGGCCAGCCAGTTGCTGCGCGCGCAGCGCTTTGGGCAGCTGAGCACCGGCCAGACGGGTGCCTGGCTGCGCGAAAAGCGCGACGACGGCATGGCCGCCATCAATGTGCGTTCCATCAGCCCCGAAGGCGAGCTGCAGCAGGTGCGCATCTTCAACTTTGACGGCCAGGGCCGCATCCAGAAGCAGCTCACCGCTGGCGGAGGCAGCTTTGGCGATGGCAGCTGGAAGCTGCGCCAGGTGCAGGAGCAGCACTATTTCCTGGGCGATGGCAACAAGGCGCGTGTCGAAGTGAAGAACCTGCCGGATGTGGACTGGCCCACGACGGTGACGCGCAGCATGGTGGCCGCTGCCGTGCTCAAGCCCGACCAGATGAGCACCTACGACCTGTTTCGCTATGTGAATCACCTGGAGGCCAACGGCCAGAGTGCGCAGCGCTACGAGATCGAGCTGTGGCGCAAGGT
Organism: Comamonas sp. 4034; assembly: GCF_050434545.1. NCBI lineage: Bacteria > Pseudomonadati > Pseudomonadota > Betaproteobacteria > Burkholderiales > Comamonadaceae > Comamonas > Comamonas sp. 4034. Next base: position 46,457 of record NZ_JBNDIT010000020.1, read on the forward strand.
GTTCTACCCCATCAGCTGCCTGGTGATGGTGGTGCTCGCCCTGCCCTTTGCCTACCTGCACTTCCGCTCGGGCGGCATCACCGGCTACGTGTTTGGCGGGGTGATGGCCGGTATCAGCTTCTTCCTCTTGAACAATGTGTTCGGCTTTGCCGGCAACCTGCAGAACTGGCCGCCGATGCTGACAGCGGCGGCCCCGGGCATCATCTATTCGCTGCTGTCGCTGGGCGCCTTCACCTGGCTGGTGCTGCGGCGCTGACGGCGCTGCCTTTTCCGTCTGCCCGCGCCGGCGCGAACACCGGTGCATCCGGCAGTTCGCTCCAGGGCACCATGCGCTGCCAGTTGTAGACCTGGATGGGCGCGCTGCTGGTGGGCGCGGCCAGGTTCTTGCCTGGCTGCACCATGGGGCTCTTCACGCCCAGCCAGTTGGCGTACAGGTGGAAGAAGTCATAGCCGCTGATCGGCGTGGTGTTGCGCATGGCCTCCTTGCGGCCGGTGTCGATGTGCAGCAGCGCGGTATCGTAGGCCTCCTGGATATTGGGCTCCACGTAGATGTTCTTGTTGGGCATGTGCAGCTGCTCCTTCCAGCGCTCCCAGTCGCTTGCGGGTTCGACGCGCAGTGAATGGTCGGAAACAAACAGAATCTCGTGCTGGTCGGGCCGCCAGGTCTGCAGCAGTTCGTCGAGCTTCTGCAGAAAAAGATCGAGCTTGCGCAGGCTGGTCAGGTAGCAGTCGATGTGGTGACCCTGCCCGCTTTGAAAGGCGATGGGCATGTCGGTGACGCGCTCGCAGGCGTCGGGGTGCGAGCCCATCATGTGCAGCACGATCACGGCATCCGGTGCAATGGTGCCCGGCGTCTCCAGCTGGCTGCGCAGCACGTTGAGCATGGCGAAATCATCGCGGTACGGCGCAACGGCGGGCGGCTGGTCGAGAAAGCGGTAGGAGTCGGCCTGCCGGGCGATCCAGGCAATCTTGGTATCGTGCTTGCCCACGCTGCCCTGGTTGGATATCCAGTGCGCGGTATAGCCCGCGGCATGGGCCAGGGCCATCACGTTGCGGTCGGGGTCAAAGCTGCCGTCAGCCATGGTCGAATACGAGAGGGTGCGCACCAGGCTCGTGACCGTATTGGGCGCGGGTGCGTGGTACTGCGCATAGGCGGCGACCTGCGGCGATGCATCGAGAAACGGCGTGGTCTTCCAGGGGCTGCCCATGACGGACATGTAGCGCCGGTTCACGCTCTCGCCGATCACCAGCACCTTCAGGTTGCGGTTGCGCTCGACGCGCTCGATCTGCCAATCCACCGCACCGGGCTTGGCCTCCAGCACGGCGTGCTCGGAGCGGTATTTGACGACCGATTTGATGGCCTGAACGGTAAACAGCCCGAAAACATTCAGGATGGCCAGCACCACCCAGAGCACGGCTGAGAAACGCCGGGGCGCCTGCGTGCGCTGCCTGCCGTAGAAAATGGCCAGCGCTGCTGCCACCAGGCCCAGGGCGATATCGGTGACATCGAGGTTGAGCAGAAACTCCCAGCTCTCCTGCACGTCCGTCTCCAGGGCCGAGGCCGCAAGCACGGTCGTCGGATAGCCATAGCCACGGCCAATGCCCAGCATCACATACAGGGAAAACAGCAGGCTGATGCTGCACGCCCACTTCGTGGCCCAACCCCTGCGGGCGCTGTACAGGTAGAAGCCGCAGGTCAACGCCGCCAGCAGCAGGCGGCGCATGGCGCTTTCAGCGTCATTGACGTGCAGGTACCCCAGGCCATACAGCATGATGCCCGTCAGCAGCAAGGCGCTTACCCAGACCCGAAGACGCTGGCCGGTCGATTTTCCTGTTATTGGTTCTTGTGACATCCATACCTGCACGATGCGGCAGCCTGTTGTTGTTTTTAGAGCCGCTAACACAACCCAGTAAATCGCAGATTTGCGGTTGAGACGAGGCGCCGGGCCGCGTTAGGCGAAGCCGCAGGCAGTACAGACGTACGACCAGGCTGGGCGCCCCCGGCGAAGCAACGACGTATCAAGGGTTGTGTTGGCGGTTCTTAGCGGTGCGCAGTGTAACCGCATGCCCTGGGCATGCGAATATGAGCCCCTATCGAAAAGAGAGCGGTCCGCGCGTATCCCTCCTGGCCTTCCATGCGCCACATGCCAAAGGTTCAGACAGGGAAAGCGCCTGCAGCTATGCTTTTTGCAGCGCCTGGGTCGTGTGCGCCGAGGCCAGGGATTTGGCCATCACCCGGATGAGATCGGTCTGCGTGACCATGCCCACCAGCCTGCCCTGCGCATTGATGACGGGCAAGTGCCGCAGATGGCCCCGGCTGAACACCGCGATCAGATCCACCACGCGGTCATAGCCCTGCACCGTGGCAACCTCCTCGGTCATCAGCTCACCCACCACCACGGCCGCCTTCTTCTTGCGCAGCACGAGCGACTTGAGACGGTCGCCCAAACCGGCAGGCGCCTGCGACAGCGCCTGGTTGAGCAGGTCGGTCGAGGTGACGATGCCCTTGACCTGCATTTTCTCGTCCACCACCGGCAGCGCCTTCACGCCATGGTGCTGCATGCGCTCCCAGGCCTGCTGCACCGGCGCATCGGCCGTGGTGACGAACACCGGGTGCACCATGATGTCTTCGCAGCGCAGGTCGCCCAGCGTGCGCTTGAAAGCGGCCTGGCTCGCCATGTGCACCAGGGCTTCCAGATCGGCGCGGCTCACATCGAGCACGCCGTTGAAATGATCGAGCGCCGCATCCAGATCCACCCCTTCGATGCGCATATTGCGCGCATCGCCTGCGGCTGCGGGTTTCTGGCTGTGCTGCGGCGCCGGGTAGCGCTTGCCGGTGGCGCGGCTGTACAGGGTAGCCAGCACCACCAGCAGCACCAGATTGGTGGCCACCGGATAGGCCAGCACCGATACATCGGTGCCATGCTCCAACGCAATCCACATGGCCAGTGCGGCGCCCGGCGGGTGCAGGCAGCGCATGACCACCATCACCATCACCGCCAGACCGGCTGACACGGCAGCGGCGGCCGACGGGTCGTCGATCACCAGGGCCGCCCCCAAACCCGCCAGGCCCGAAAGCACACTGCCCCCGATCACCGGCCAGGGCTGGGCCATGGGGCTGGATGGCGTGCACACCAGCAGCAAGGCGCTCGCCCCCATGGCCGCAAACAGCCAGGGCGCGTGGTGGCTCTGCCCCCACCAGCGGCTCACAAGGCCGGTGAGCAGCAGGGTCAGCCCCACGCCCACCACCATGCGCAGCAACTCCTTGCCGTTCACATGCGAAGAAGACGGCCAGAAATTGCGCAGCCACTGGCGCAGGCGTTCGGCGCGGACGGGAGGTTCAGGAGTGCGGTTGCTGTCGTCAGGCATGGATCAGGGAGAAACTGCGCAATATTGACCTGCATCATAGACAAGGGCGGCGCGACGTGTCTGCCCGGCTGGAATGCCCGACCGCCCATCCACGCGCCACGGCAGCCCAAAATGGCTCTGGCACCGCATATTTGTTGCCATCTACGGGCTTACCCGGCGTCAACTTGTCAAACAGATGACACAGTCTCGCTAGAATCGGCGGTTTACTGTGAAACCCTCTATGCGTGACCGATTTGCTGTTCTGCCCCAATACTTGCTGCCTAAAAAGTGGATGACCGCTCTGGCTGGCAAGCTGGCATCGGCCCGCCTGGGCGGAGCCACCACATCCTTCATCGGCTGGTTCGTCCAGAAGTACCGGGTCAACATGGAAGAAGCCGCCGAGCCGGACATTACCCGGTACGACAGCTTCAATGCCTTCTTCACCCGTGAGTTGCGCGCCGGCGCCCGCCCGCTTGCCCAGGCAGACCTCGTCTGCCCGGTGGACGGCGCCATCAGCCAGTGCGGCGCCATCGAGCACGACCAGATCTTTCAGGCCAAGGGCCACCACTACAGCACCACGGCCCTGGTGGGCGGCGATGCCGAACTGGCCGCGCAGTTCAACAACGGCCAGTTCGCCACCATCTACCTGAGCCCGCGCGATTACCACCGCATTCACATGCCGCTGCGCGGCAAGCTGCAGAAGATGATCTATGTGCCGGGCGATCTGTTTTCGGTGAACCCCCTCACCGCACGCGGCGTGCCGGGCCTCTTTGCGCGCAACGAGCGCGTGGTCTGCGTGTTCGAGACGCGCATCGGCCCCGTGGTGATGGTGCTGGTGGGTGCCACCATCGTGGGCAGCATGTACACGACCTGGCACGGCCAGGTGAACCCGCCGCGCTCTAGCAAGGTGCGCAGCTGGGATTACCAGACCCAGCCCATCGTGCTGGAGCAAGGCGATGAAATGGGCCGCTTCCTGCTGGGCTCCACGGTCGTGCTGCTGCTGCCACCCGGCAAAACCGGCTTTGCCGCCGACTGGGCTGCGACCAAGCCCGTGCAACTGGGCGAAACCATGGGCAGCTTTACCGCCTGATTTTCAGCCTTTTTTGCCTCTGGCGCTTATCCATAAAGCGCTCAATGCTATCATTTTGAAAGTTCAAGCAGTTGCAGACGGCTGCGAAAGCTGTGCACCTGCCCGCTCACCGGATCGGTAAAGGCCAGCTCCTTGGCCAGCAGCTGCAGCGGGCTCGAAAAGTCACCTTCGGCCGGGTCGTTCACCTCGGGGTAGAACGCATCGTTGCGGATGGGAATGCCCAGTGCCGCCATGTGTACCCGCAACTGGTGCCGCTTGCCGCTGATGGGCTCCAGCGCATAGCGCGCCCAGGCGCCATTCGATTCGATGATGGCCATCCGGGTGTGGCTGTTGGGCGTGCCCGGCACTTCGTGCATCAGAAAAAAGCGCTGGCTCTCTTCCATGCGGCTGTGGTGTTCGCGCGGAAAAGCCAGATCGGCACGCACCGGAGCCACCGCCTCGTAGCTCTTGTGCATGGCCCGGTCGCGGAACAGCGCCTGGTAGGCGCCGCGCGTGGCTGCATCCTTGGACAGCAGCACCAGCCCTGCGGTGTCGCGGTCGATACGGTGCAGCGGCGACAGCCCGGCATTTCCGGTGGCCCGCTTCAGCCGCACCAAAAGCGAGTTCTGCACATACTTGCCAGTGGGCAGCACAGGCAGAAAGTGCGGCTTGTCCACCAGCAGAATGCGCTCGTCCTCGTACAGAATCGCCGCTTCAAAGGGAATCGGGGTCTCCTGCGCCCAGGCGCGCCAGTAGTACACCCGCTGACCCGGCACAAAACGCTGGTCGGCACGCAAGGGTTGGCCTTGGGCATCCACAACGTCGCCCGCCTGCATGCGCGCCTGCCACTCCTGCCGCGCCACCAGCGGCAGCCGCTCGGCAAGGTAATCCAGCAGCCAGCCGTCGCCCTGCGAAGGCAGCACCACGCAGCTGGGGCTCACGCCATCGCGCATCCAGGTGTGCGGAGGGCCAAGGGCTGCATCTTCTGGCGAAGGGGTTACAGATTCATTCATTGCACGCGTCATGACGCTGGCGATTGTAGGCCTGTGTTGTCATCCCTCGGAGCGCGCTGCACCGGTATGGCGCTGCTGCTGCAGGGGATTGGCGGCAAGGCACAATAGCGCCTTCTTCGCGCCAAGGCAGGACCAGACTCGAACCTCGGGCGAAGCAGGACAAGACACAACAACCATGAGCAGCAACACCTCCTCCCCCTCCAATGCAGCGCTCACGCCGGTTCAGGCTGGCGAGCGCGTGTTCAGCGGCATGCATCTGGCCTCACTGTGGTTCAGCCTGGGCGTTGGCCTTCTGGTCATGCAGGTGGGTGCCTACCTGATGCCCGCCCTGTCGCCCCAGCAGGCCATGCTGGCCATTGTGGGAGGCTCCATCGTCGGCGCGGGCCTGCTTGCCTGGGTGGGCAAGCTGGGGTGCGACACCGGGCTGTCGAGCGCAGGCCTCATCCACCATGTGTACGGCCGCCACTTTGCCAAGCTACCGGTGCTGCTCAACATCGTTCAACTGCTGGGCTGGGGCGCTTTCGAACTGGTGGTGATGCGCGACTCCACCGTCGCCATCGGCCGCCAGGCGGGCAGCATGCAGGCCGATTACTGGCCCTGGGCCGCCACCCTGCTGTGGGGCGGCCTGCTGATGGCGCTGATGCTGGGCTCGATGGTGCACCTGGTGCGCCGGCTCATCTCACGCATTGCGCTGCCGCTGGTGGTGCTGTCGCTGCTGTGGCTGACCTGGCAGTTCACCCATATGGCGAGCGCACAGGGCTTTTCTGCACTGTGGAGCCGCCCCGGCGCAGGCGGCATGGGCGTGATGCCCGCACTGGACCTGGTGGTGGCCATGCCCATCTCATGGCTGCCACTGGTGGCTGATTACTCGCGCTACGGCAAAAACGGCCGCTCGGCCATGGCCGGCACCTGGCTCGGTTTTGGCATTGCCAATGTATGGTGCTACGCCCTGGGCGTGCTCGTGGCCCTGGTGCTTCCCAGCAAGGACCTCGTCGCCGCCCTGCTGCTGGCCCAGGGCGGCCTGATCGCCCTGTCGCTGGTGCTGCTGGATGAGGTAGACAACGCCTATGGCGACGCCTACTCCGGCGCCGTATCGGCCCACAGCGTGCTGCCCGCCTGGAGCGTGCGCGCCTGGGGCTTGGTGGTGGCCGCTGCTTGCACCCTGCTCGCCCTGGTGCTGCCCATGCACAGCCTGGAGCCCTTCCTGCTGCTGCTCAGCTCGGTATTTGTGCCCCTCTTCGGCGTGATTCTGGGCCGCCTGTCGTTTGGCGGCTACCAGCGCACTGCCGTGCAGGCACCGATCCACTGGCTGCCGGTATGCATCTGGCTGTGCGGTATTGCCCTCTACCACGCACTGGCAGCCTGGGCGCCGGTCGCTGGTTCCGCGATTCCTACCCTGGTGGTAACGTTTGTGGTGGCGTTTGCTACGCGGGCGAAGGGGTGAGACAAGCTGGACTGATTGCTTGCAGCCGTCCCTGACCTGCCAGTAGACATCCGCCATACAGGACGCATGCAGTCTTTCAACCTGGCGAATCAAACCTGACGCAAGTGCCAGAGGTATAAGCGCGCTCGACGGTCTTCCCCTGCACTTTGCAGCGCGTCGGGCTTCAAAGGTGCCTGGTCATTCATGTCACATCCTTGACGGCTATTTCGTCATACTGGCATGCCTCGCTTGGGGGCAGGCACGAGACTGCATTCATGATCCAGAAAAACCTATTCTCACCCGACGAACGCGCTCGCCGTTATGACACCGAGCACGCACGCAGGCTGCGGGCCCTGGCCTATCGCATGCTCGGTTCGCGCGCCGAAGCGGAGGACATCGTGCAGGACACCTGGTTGCGCTGGGTCGAGGTGGATGAAAGCACCATCGACAATCCGGGAGCCTATCTGTCACGCCTCGCCACCCATCTGTGTCTTGACAAGCTGGGATCTGCCGCCGCACGGCGCGAGCAGTATGTGGGTATTTGGCTGCCCGAGCCTTTGCTGGAAGACGAGATTCTGTTTGGCTGGGCACCCAATCCTGAACGACAGGCTGAGTTCGCTCAGGACGTATCGGTGGCCTTCATGCTGGCATTGGAACGTCTGTCACCGCTGGAACGTGCTGCCTTCCTGTTGCACGACGTGTTCGATCTGGAGTACGACGAGATCGCTCGCCATCTGGGCCGCAATACCGACACCTGCCGCCAGTTGGCCAGCCGAGCACGCCGCAACGTCAAGGCTGACTATGCACGCCGCGAAGTCGCCGAGGAAGAGCGCCAACGCCTCTCTGAGGCCTTCGCAGAGGCCATACGCACCCAGGACATCAGTGCTTTGGCACAGGTACTGGCCGAGGATGCGGTGATGCTCGCCGATGGAGGCGGCAAGGTCAGCGCAATCACAAAGCCGCTGCGAGGCAATGTCGGCATTGCCAAAGCCCTGATTGGCTGGGCACGGCTGGACGACAACCGTGGCTGGCGCATTGTGCCAACCGTGGTCAATGGCCTGCCTGGCTGCCTGATCATCGACGATTGCAACCACGGCGAACTGGTGCAGACCATCGCCCTGGCCCCTGCCGCCGATGCCGGAGGTGGTATCGGCGCAATTTACATACAGCGCAACCCGGAAAAACTGGCAGGCATCATGCGGATGCTGGCGGCGAAGGAATAGAGAAATTCGGTGCGCATGTCACAAAGCACCCGGCTATGTCGTCTTGTTCATGTATTGCGCTTTCTACAAGCCCCATACGCAAACCTACCCTAAGGAAATGACCATGACTGCAAATTCGCCACGCCTCGACTACATGCAAATTTCGCCCGACCTGTTCAAGAAGTACGCTGCGTTCGGCATGGCCGGCAAACTGGACGAAAGCCTCGCCCTGCTCGTTGATATTCGTGCTTCACAACTGAACGGTTGCGCTTTCTGCCTGGACATGCACGTCAAGCAGGCCAAGCTCCATGGCGAACGTGAACTGCGCCTGCACCACCTCGTCATCTGGCGTGAGTCCCATCTGTTCACACCGAAGGAGCGCATGGCCTTGGCCTGGACCGAAGCGCTGACGAAGATTGAAGGCGAAGGTGTCTCGGACGAACTCTATGCCGCCGCCCGTGAGCACTTCAATGAAATCGAACTCTCCGAGCTCACCTTCCGTGTTGTTGCCATCAACGGCTGGAACCGCCTCAACGTTGCCTTCCGCAACCCGCCAGGCTCGAAAGATCGGATGTTCGGGCTGGACAAGGCCGGATTGAATTGAATCGACCCCAAAATCGGTGCATTGTGTGCACCAGGCTATCTTCTGCGCGTGCGGTTTCTACGCCAATGATCGCAATCGGCAGGGTAAACTGCCAAACCATGCGGCGCACCACCAAAAGCTGCTGATAGTCTTTCATTGAGGTCTGAGTTACGCCGGGCTGCACAACAGATAGCACCATGACCATCCCATCTCACGTTCTGACTATGTGGTCCGCCTTCTGTCTGGAGGAAGGCGGAATCAAAGACGGAAGATTCTACGAAGCATTCGGCTTCGGGGACTCACCGTCTATGGCTGATGAACTCGGAAAGCTGGTGCTGACTGGCATCAAGCGCGCAACTGCCGGATCAGTCTGGTCGTACGAGTCGAGCGGCAAAGGTATACCCAAGCCCGGTGACTTGAGCGTGGTAACCGACTCCAACGACACCCCCCTGTGCATTATCGAAACAGTTCAAGTTGATATTGTTCCGTTTCACGCCGTTTCGGAGGAGTTTGCAGCAACCGAGGGAGAAGGTGATGGCTCTCTCGACTACTGGCGCAAAGCGCATTTCGAATACTTCACAAGAGAATGCGAAAGATCAGGCCGCTCTTTCAGCCACGAAATGCTGCTCGCATGCGAGCGATTCCTTGTGGTCCATCCGCGAGCGGCACGCAGTACGGTCTAACCTCTCGCTCACATGAGCCCAGGCGGAAAAGTCAGTTGTCAGCGAGGTCCACGAACTGGCGCTACCGGCCAGAAGCAAACTCAGCATGTGGTCCATTACCTTTGTCGCTAAATGGGTGGAAATTGAACTCCCTGCGCGATACGCAGAAGCGTGCTTGTTAGCTCAGACTTGCATTGCTCAAACGTGCCATAAGTCTTCGTGCTTGCTAGAGAAATTAAGTCGTCGATTGCGTTGAATTGAGCATACGTTTCATCGCCCAGCTCTGCATCTCGCGCAATGTACAACGCACGTTTTGCGGCTGCCTCCAGAGCATCTTCTGAATTGAGGTCTGACTTTCCAAGCAATCCGAGAAGCCATCTACCTGCAAGTTGTTTGTCCCGCTCCCCTGGTACAGCCAAAAGCGCCTCCATTGTGGAGGCTGGACTGCTACTCCAAGCGACTTCAATGATTCCATCTGCAGGTGGCGCAGCGACGGCAATTTCTGAATCCGCCCAAGCGATAGCATTCTCTGGCTGGATTAGGCCAGTTTGAATGCCTAGCCTAAAGTACTCGGCAATCGTAGCGACGGATGGGATGTGGGCCATGATGTCTAACAGCACATAGTGACTGTGCTTTTTGCTCCAAGCGATGTACATGCACTTTAACCTGCACGTTATGACAGGGATCCGCGAGCTTCTGCTCAGGGTCGTTCAGTGACAGTCGCAAATCGGCCAAGAGCAGTCGGTCTCGCCAGATGAAAGCAGACGCTCAACGTCCCAGCTAAACGGGCGAAAACTCTGGCCACCAGGCCCAGGGCCGTGATAACGGTGCCGTTACGCACCCGATGCAATGAAAAATTGGGACTGGAGACCCAAAGATGCGACAACCATATGGTGTGGAATGCATTACTGCAGGCCAATATCAAAAGAGATTTACAAAGCTGAGAATCGCCGACCAGGCCAGCTCAAGCAAAGCCCATGCAGAAAATAATCCGTTCACTACAAGAAAAAGCGCGCCAACAGCTATCACTAAAACGATGAGTTGTACCGCCTTCATACGGGGAAGTCTCCCGAAAGAGCCAATTTTTTCACTGTGCATGTTTGGCTCCTACCGATATGCCGAATCGCGTACCTTTGACCAATTTTTTGGTGGGTTATGCACGATCCAGTCGCCTACCAGCAGTGAATCAATTCAGAGGGACACTCCCTAGCCCCATCAGGTTGCCATGACGGTCGCGCATCTGCAGTGCGTTATAGCTGCGGTTATTGGTTTCCTGATGAAAGTAAGCCTGCATGTCCATGCCATCATGCTGCCATGTGCATTGAACACGTTGAGGTTTAGATACATTGGGGCGAACACAGACCACGGTACCGTCGTCACTGAGCACTTTGTCCCCATCCACGGTGGTCAACTTCACCAGTCGGGCCTCTCGTTGGGTGCCTGTACTCGACTGGAATCTGAGCCACCACTGCCCGAGCAGCCCTTGCGCAGAGACTGCGCCGGACTCCAGTGCCATTCGCACCATGCGCTTTGGTCCTTCACCCGGGATGTGGGCAATGCCAACCAAACGTGCAGCATCAAATCCTTTTCGCACCTCATTTTCGGAAAATCGAATATGGAAATCCCCTGGGAATTCCAGCATATGAGCACTCGCCGGTGGGCCGCCAAACCAACGTCCTCCTGCATACCGGTGCAGCTGAAAACTCGGTTCAATGTATTGGTAAGTGCCGCTTCCCATATGAAAGGTCGGCTCCCCACCGGGTAGGTAGTTAAACACCTGTGCAAGCACCATGCCGTTTTGCACATCTATGGCAAAGCCACGCCCAGGCTTGCCTAACAACTCGTCTTCAATTACCCAGGTGCCGCTGCTTGGCGTCGACACCTGTACGCAGTTATTAATATCTGCTACATATACGTCACGCTCCAATCCGCAGCCGGTAATGGTCAAACCACCGCCACCACTTACAGCAATGCCATGCATCGATAAGCGATGAAGTACTCCGTCTTTCAACAAATCGACCGTGCCATAAACATCGGTATTTGCAACGTTCAGTTGAACCTCTCGGACTTCACCTGTAGATTCATTACTCTTGCAGGAATACGCGTCACGCCCTGTCAACTTCTCACAGGACAGGCGCTGCCGATTAGCATTGGCTTCCGTATGTAAACTCATCACTATGTCTTCACCGGCTACGTCAGAATTTCCAATAGAGAGCTCGGAAAAAAAATGATGTTGTGTTTCGGTATCAAAGGTCCCAATCAAAAAGACACGCCACATTCCCTTCTCGGTGTAACGCATTTCAAACTCAGCGCTCTTCATCTGAAAGCGCTCAATGGCTACTTTTGCTTCCCCAGGAAATTGCACCGTCCCCTGCAACCCATTGTCAAAGCTGACCGTAACGCTCCCCGGCGAGCCATCTTCCACCGCATCCTGCGCCCCCCCGCCAAAGCTGCGCCCACCTTGGTATCGTTTCAGTGGTACGGTGATGTTGTTGCCTTTCATCTGGCCAGTAGCTGTGTAAAAAGTGGCGTCGCCATTTTTCTCGTAGCCAAACACCTGCATAAAGAAGGTGTTGCCCTGCACATCAATCGCCAACCCTCGGCCGGGTTTTCCGTCTAACTCGTCGCTGATAACCCAGGTGCCCGCTTGCGGTGTAAAGTCTCGAGCGGCCCAACTCGCTGTGCCTGTAAAGGCTACCGCAGATGCGAAGATAATTGAGCGCAAGGCATGAATGCTGAAATTGCTCGGCACGGACTGTCTCCCAGTGTTTATGTAGACAGTATAGAAGACCAAACTTCTAAATCGCGGGGCTGACGCGAACGCGCTGTACGAATACCTGCGGCCGCGCTTGCTTCCACTTGCGTTCTTGAACACGACAACAACCAGTATCGGCGGCAGCGGTCACAGGCTTGCCAAAGTTCAGGGGCTGCAATCTGCCTGGAGGAGTCGATCAAACGGGCCGACAATCCGCAGCTTCCGATTGGATACACTCCCTTGCACCAAACGCTAAGCAATAGACATCCACAAACAACCTGCGTCCCGCAATCAAAAAGCCGCCTGAGGTGATTCCCTCAGGCGGCTTCGGGTTTCATGCAAAGGTGTCTCTCAGCCTTCGCCGTCCCCTGCCCCGCGCGCATCTCCACCAGCCTGCCACCCTCCCGCCAGCGTCTTGTAGACGGCAATGCTGTTGCGCAGGGCCTCCACCTGGCTTTGTGAGCTGGCGTCCTGGGCGGCGAGTTGCTCGCGTTGGGCGTCGAGCACTTCGTACAGGCCGATGGTGCCTCCCTGGTACATGCGCTGTGCGAGTTTGGATGCTCTGTCGCGCTGCTGCGTGGCGGTAGTCAGCACCAGCAACTCTTCGCGGCTGCGGTTGGCGCGCACCAGGGCGTTTTCGGTTTCCTCCAGGGCCTGCAGCACGCTCTGCTGGTATTGCGCCAGGGATTCGGCGGCGCCCGCTTCGCTGGCCGCAATGCGTGCGCGCACGCGGCCCACGTCCAGAAACGACCAGTCCACGCCCAGGAAGACGCTGCTGGTGGCGGTGCTGCCCTTGAAGAGGTCGTTGCCGCCGAGCGCAAAGCTGCCCAGGAGCCCGCCGATGGACAGGCGCGGAAACAGGTCGGCCGTGGCCACGCCCACACGCGCCGTGGCGGCGTGCAGGCGCGCTTCGGCAGCCGCAATGTCGGGGCGGCGGCGCAGCAGTTCGCCAGGCGTGTCTGCGCGCGGCACTGCGGGCAGGCGGGGCAGTTCCTGGGCGCTGTCGAGCATGGCGATCAGATCGCCAGGCGGCAGGCCTGCCAGCACGGCCAGGCGGTGCTGCAGCACGGCGGCTTGCGCCTGCAGGTTGGGAAGGCGCGCCTCGGTGCCCAGCAGCAGAGCGCGGGCGCGGCTGACGTCCAGGTCTGTCGCCATGCCTGCTTGCAGGCGCCGCTCTACCAGTTGCAGGGTGTCGCGCTGGTTGCGGGCATTGGCCTGGGCGATCTGCAGCCGCAACTGGGTGCCGCGCAACTGTGCGTAGCTGTCGGCCACCTGCGCGGCAATCACCACCTGCAGCGCGGCCAGATCGGCCTCTGTGGCCAGTCTTTGCGCGTGTTGCGCTTCCACGGCGCGGCGCACGCGGCCAAACAGGTCTACCTCCCACTGCGCGGCAATGCCTGCGTTGTAGCTGCGGGTGGAGCGCGGCTGGCCGGGGCTCAACTGATCCTGGCTCTGCTTTTGCTGGGTGGCGCCCGCATTCATGGTGACGGTGGGAAAGCGGTCCATCTGCGCCTCGTTCAGCACTGCATCGGCTGCCTGCAGGCGTGCCAGGGCTGCGCCGAGGTCGTGGTTGCCGCCCAGTGCCTGGCGCACCAGGGCTGTGAGGGTGTCGTCGCCAAATTCGCGCCAGAAGGCAGCGTCGCGCACGTCGACCGATGGCAGCGGGGCCGCGTCTGCCCCCGCCCTCGCCTCCTGCCGGGCAAACTGTGCGGGCGTTTGCACGGTGGGTGCTGCGCTTTTGAAATCCGGCCCCACGGCGCAGCCGGACAGCGCCATGCTGCATGCCAGGGTCATGCTGCTCAACAGAAGGGGTTTAGCCATGGACATGCTCCGAAGGGGGAATTGCAGAAGAAGGGGTTTGCGGATGCTGCCGCAGTTGCGTGCCGCTGAGTTTGCGCAGCGTTACGTAGAACACGGGTGTGAGGAACAGGCCGAAGATGGTGACGCCCAGCATGCCCGAGAACACGGTGATGCCGGTGGCGGCGCGCACCTCGGCGCCTGCGCCATGGCCGATGAGCAGCGGCACGGCCCCGGCGACGAAGGCAATCGAGGTCATCACGATGGGGCGCAGGCGCAGGCGGCAGGCCTCGCGCGCGGCATCCCAGATGCTGGCGCCCTGCATTTCCAGCTCGCGGGCAAATTCGACGATCAGGATCGCGTTCTTGCAGGCCAGGCCCATCAGCACCACCAGCCCCACCTGCACGAAGACGTTGTTGTCTCCGCCCGAGAGCCACACGCCAAAGAGCGCCGCGCAGATACACACGGGCACGATCAGGATGACGGCGAGCGGCATGGTCCAGCTCTCATACAGCGCCGCCAGCACCAGGAACACGAGCATCACGGCCAGCGCAAAGACGATGGCTGCCGCATGGCTTTGCTCCACCTGCTGGTAGCTCATCTCCGTCCAGGCCAGCTCGATGCCCGGTGGCAGCACCCGGTCGGCAATTTCGCGCAGCTTGGCCAGCGTTTCGGCAGACGAGAGCACATGCGGGTCGGCATCGCCAATCAGGTCGGCTGCCGGAAAGCCGTTGTAGCGCAGAACCGGGTCGGGCCCGTAGCTGGGCTCCACGCTCACCATGGATGCAAGCGGCACCATGTCGCCGCGGCTGTTGCGGGTCTGCAGTCTGCCAATGTCTTCTGCGGTCTGGCGGTAATCTGCATCGGCCTGCAGCATGACGCGGTACACGCGGCCAAAGGCGTTGAAGTCGTTGACATACACCGAGCCCAGGTAGGCCTGCAGCGTCTGGAACAGGTCGTTCAGCGCTACGCCCTGGGCCTTTGCCTTGGTGCGGTCCACCTTGACTTCCAGCTGCGGAATGTTTGACTGGTAGGCGCTCACCGGGTAATGCATGCCCGGCGTCTTGGCGATTTCGGCCTGGAAGGCGCCCAGCGCCTGCTGCAGCGCAGCATAGCCAAGGCCCGCCCGGTCTTCCAGAAACAGCGAGTAGCCCGAGCCATTGCCCAGCCCCTGGATGGGCGGCGGCATGAGCGCGTAGCCAAAGCCGCCATCCATGCCCGAGAGCTTGCCGTTCAGCTCTGCGCTGATATCAGCGGCGCTGCGCTGGCGCTCGCCAAAGGGTTTGAGGATGACGTAGGCGCTCGTCAGGTTGGGGGTGTTGGTGCCCTGCAAGGCGTTGAGGCCAGCGAACGCCGGCACGGAGTGCACGCCCTCCACCGACAGCGCATGTTTGGTGAGCTCGCGCGTCACCTCGTCGGTGCGGCTGAGCGATGCGCCTTCGGGCAGCTTGGCACCGGCAAAGAGGTAGAGCTTGTCCTGCATAGGGATGAAGCCGCCGGGCACGGTGTTAAACAGCCAGGCCGTACCGCCCAGCAGCGCCACGTACACCACAAATACCACCCCGCGCATCTTGAACGAGCGCCCCACAACCTTCTCATAGCCGCTTGCGCTGCGGTTGAACATGCGGTTGAACCGTTGGAAGAACCAGCCCAGGCCCGCATCCATGCCGCGTGCCAGCCAATCCTTGCGCGCGCCGTGGCCTTGCAGCAGCTTGGCGGCCAGCGCTGGCGAGAGCGTGAGGGAGTTGATCGCCGAGATGACGGTGGAGATCGCAATCGTCACCGCAAACTGTTTGTAGAACTGGCCCGTGATGCCGTCGAGGAACGCCATGGGCACGAACACCGCACACAGCACCAGTGCAATGGCGATGATGGGGCCGGACACTTCTTTCATCGCCAGGTGCGCAGCCTCTCGCGGGCTGTGGCCTTTTTCGATGAAGCGCTCCACGTTCTCCACCACCACGATGGCGTCGTCCACCACGATGCCGATGGCCAGCACCAGCCCGAACAGGGTCAGGGTGTTGATCGAGTACCCCAGCAGGTAGAGCCAGGCGAAGGTGCCGACGATGGACACCGGCACGGCCAGCAGCGGAATGATGGAGGCGCGCCAGGTCTGCAAAAAGACGATGACAACCAGCACCACCAGAATCACCGCCTCGATCAGGGTGCGTTGCACCGCCTGGATGGAGTCGCGCACGAACACCGTCGGGTCCCACAGGTACTCGAACGAAGCGCCCTGCGGCAGGGTGGCCGAGAGGCGGTCGAGCGTCTTGTATACCTCGTCAGCCACACCCAGCGCATTGGCGCCAGGCGTCAGAAAGATGCCGATGGCCGCCATATTCTGGTTGTCCAGCGCGGCGCGCAGGGTGTAGTCGCTGGCGCCCAGCTCAATGCGGGCCACATCGGCAAGGCGCACGATCTGGCCGTCGGCGCCGGTTTTCAGAACGATGTCGCCAAACTCCTGTTCGGTCTTGAGGCGCCCTTGCACATTGATCGACAGCAGTTTCTCCGTGCCCTTGGTGCTGGGCTCGGCGCCCAGCTGGCCTGCGGAGACCTGCACGTTCTGCTCGCGTATGGCGGCGATCACCTGGTTGGCCGTCAACTGCCGGGCCGCCACCTTGTCCGGGTCGAGCCAGATGCGCATGGCGTAGTCGCCCGAGCCATACACGCCCACATCGCCAATGCCGGGCAGGCGCGCAAGCTCGTCCTTGACCTTCAAGGTAACGTAGTTGCGCAGGTAGAGCGTGTCGAGCTTGCCATCGTTCGATGCAAGGCCCACGTACATCAGCGGCGTGGCCGATTGCTTTTGCGTGGTGATGCCGTATTGCCGCACTTCCTCGGGCAGGCGGCTTTGCGCCTGGCTCACGCGGTTCTGCACGCGTACGGCGGCAGCATCAGGATCGGTGCCGGGGCGGAAGGTGGAGACAACCTGCAGGCTGCCGTCCGACGCGGCCACCGATTTCATGTACATCAGCCCTTCGACGCCATTGATGGCCTCCTCCAGCGGCACGGCCACCGATTCGGCAATCTCCTTGGGGTTGGCGCCCGGGTAGGTGGCGCGCACCACCACGCTCGGGGGCACCACTTCAGGGTATTCGCCCGATGGCAGTTGCGGAATGGCGATCAGACCGACTGCGAACATGATCACCGACAGCACGATGGCAAAGATCGGCCTGTCAATAAAGAATTTTGAAAAATCCATAGCACCCTCCGCTTATTGGCCGGGCGCTGTGGCCAGTTTTTCTTCTGACAGAGCCGCCTGGGGCTTGCCCGCCTCGGCCTGTGGCTTGGGGGCCAGCGGCATGCCTGGGTAGTAGATGCGCTGCATGCCTGCCACCACCAGCTGGTCGCCCGGCTGCAGGCCCGCTTCCACAATCCGCCGGCCCTCGAACATGCGGCCGAGCTTCAGCTCGCGCCGCTCGGCGCGGCCGCCCTCGCCCACCACGTAGGCGTATTTGCGGTCCTGATCGGTCAGCACCGCCTTGTCGTCGATCAATACCGCCTGAAAATCGCTGCGCCCCTGCATCTGCACGCGGGCAAACATGCCGGGCGTGAACAGGCCCTGATCGTTGGCAAGCGTGGCGCGCACGGTGAGCGTGCCCGTCTGCGGATCAAGCCGGTTGTCGGTAAAACCCACCTGGCCGGTGTGCGGAAAGCCGTCTTCGTTGGCAAGGCCAATGCGCACCTGCGCGGCTCCTGCGCCCCCGCTTCCGCCCGTACCCTTGCCCTCAGCCTTGCTCGTTACCGCCTGCTGCCTGCTGCGCAGCAGGCTTTGCTCGTCGGCATCAAAGTACACATACACGGGGTTTTGCGACACCACGGTGGAGAGCACGCTCTGGTTGGCCTGGGCCAGGTTGCCTGCCGTGAGCACGGCGCGCCCCGCCACACCGCTGATGGGCGAGCGCACCTCGGTAAAACCCAGATCCAGCTGCGCAGCAGCCACGGCGGCCTCGGCCGCCATCACTTCTGCCGATGTCTGCGCCAGGGTGCCTGCGCGGTTGTCGGCTTCTTCGGCAGAGATGGCGCGGTCTGCCAGCAGGTCGCGGGCCCGCCGGTCCTGCGTTCTGGCCAAGGCCTGCGCCGCCTTGGCGCGCTGCAGCTGGGCCTGGGCGCTTGCCAGTGTTGCCTTGTAGGGCCTTGCGTCGATGGTGAACAGCACCTGCCCCTTGCGCACGGCCTGCCCTTCGCTGAAGTTCACGCTGTCGATGTAGCCGCCCACGCGGGGGCGGATTTCCACGCTCTCCTTGGCGGCAATGCGGCCATTGAAGCTATCCCATTGCTGCACCGGATGCAACTGCACCTGCGCCGTACTGACCTGCGCTGGCGGCGGCTCGCCTGCGGCAGCAGATTCACTCCCTCCGCTGGCTTGCTTGCAGGCGGTTAAACCGACTAGCGCCATGCTGGCCGCAGTTGCCAGGCCGGTGCGCACAAACCAGTGCGCGCTGATTGCTGATGTCATTGTTCAATTCCATGAGTGGACGGCAAACCCGAACCGCAGGCGCGACCGGGAGCCCCATCCGTTGGCCTGCCAGACCGGAGTGCTGGCAGACATGAAGGCAAAGCACGAGCGTGGCCGCAATGACCACACAGAGACAAACCCTGCTTTTGCCCGTTGCTGCGCCGCATTTTTCAAGTTAAAGTAAGCTTTAAGTCAATTAAAAAATGGATTACCACCATGAATCCTGGGGATGATGAGCTGCTGCCCATCGGCATGATTGCGCAGCGCAGCGGGGTCAACGCCTCCGCATTGCGGTACTACGAGTCGCTGGGCCTGATCGAATCCGTGCGCAGTGGCGCGGGCCACCGCCGCTACCGGCGCTCCAGCCTGCGGCGGGTGGCCTACATCGTGTTTGCCCAGCGCCTGGGTTTTCAGCTCGAAGAAATTGCCGCGCAGCTCGATGGGCTGCCCAAGCACCATGCGCCCACGGGCGATGAGTGGAGCAGCATCTCGAAAACCTGGATCAACCGCGTCG
This sequence comes from Comamonas sp. 4034, assembly GCF_050434545.1. Classification (NCBI taxonomy): domain Bacteria; kingdom Pseudomonadati; phylum Pseudomonadota; class Betaproteobacteria; order Burkholderiales; family Comamonadaceae; genus Comamonas; species Comamonas sp. 4034. Next base: position 65,282 of record NZ_JBNDIT010000020.1, read on the forward strand.
ATGAGCGCATCCAGGAGCTGATGCACCTGCGCAGAAGCCTGGAAGACTGCATTGGCTGCGGTTGCCTGTCGATGAAGGTGTGCAACGTCTTCAACCGCGCCGACTGCATTGCAGAAAAAGGCGCCGGCCCCCGGGTCTGGCTGGGCGACCGGCTGGTGCCCGCGCAGGACGAAAGCTGCCACGGATGCGCTGCAGGGCCCTCACCGCATGGGCTGGACACGGGTCGGGATACACCGCAAGGCGCCTGTTGAAGGCAATCGCTGTAATCGCGGTCGCCATTGACGAAGAAAACAACGCAGCAGCTCGCGCCAGACGGTGTTCAGACCGCGATCAGACCATGGCCGGGGGTGTTGCTCGCGCCCGCAGCGCGGCGCTCCTTAGAACGTGTTTACGATCTCTACGCAGCCGCGTTGGAGTGCAATCGGGATGAGTTCGAAGCGATGGGCCGCAGCTTGCACCGGGGTGCAAGCAAGGGCGAGCGCGAAGAAATCGCCCGATTTCACTCCAACCCGTAGGGACAGTGGGTTTGGGGACGCCCAGTTAGGGGCGCTCGGTCAGGGGCGCCCCGCAAAGCCACTGTCGCGGCGCGAGGAGATCGTAAACACGTTCTTACAGCTTGCGGGCCAGCCACACGCCGCAGGCGGCCAGAGCCAGCAGCATCCAGGCCACCATCGACCAGCCACCGGCCTGGGCCAGCACGCCGGCCGCCAGCGGCCCGAGCAACTGCCCCACATAGCTGCCCTGCAGCATGAAACCAATGGTGGGCGGCACCAGCGCCGCGCTGGGCGCGGCCTTGGGCGCGCCTGCAGTCAGGGCGCCCGGGATGGAGCCCATGCACCCGGTCATCAGCATGGCAACGGCCACCGACGCCTGCATGGGCAGTGGAACCCAGAACAGCAGCGAAATGCACACCGCACCGATGGTAAAACCTGCCCCCACCACCCAGCGCGGCGGCACGCCACGCCGCATCAGGGCACCTGCACTGATATTGCCCAGCACATTGACGGCCACGATGGCGGCGCTCACATAGCCCGCCTGCCGGGCCGACAGGCCCAGCAGATCGCGCAGCAGCAGGGGAAGAAAGCCGGAAAACGCGAAATAGATCATCGCGTACGTTGCAAAACAGAGGGCGATGAGCTGCGCCCCTCGCGCCTGCGCCACGCTGCGGATGGCGCTCCATGCGCCGCTGCCCACAGCGGTTGACGCCAGCGCCGGCATGCCAGGCAGGCATAGCCACAGCACCACGCCACTGGCCACGGCCAGCCAGCCATTGAGCTGCCACAGCAGCTGCCAGGACACGGGGTAACCCAGCGACGCCGCCACGGTAGCGCCCAGCATCATGAGGGCAATGCCGCTGGGCACCGCCGTGCTTGACAACGCCATGGCCAGGTCGCGCTCGCGGGGCGCGGCCTGGCGCCCTACCACGCTCGACGCGCAGATCAGCAGCACGACCACCGCAATGCCTTCCACCACGCGCGACGCGATCAATAACCCGATCCCCGTGGCAAAGCTGCCGGCAAAGTTGGTCAATGCCAGCACCGCCACCCCGGCGCACAGCACCTTGCGCGCATCGAAGCGCGAAACCATCAGGCCCAGCGGCATGGCCAGCACGGCGCCCACAATGGCGAGCGACGAGATGACCAGGCCGGTTTCCCGCAGGCTCAGGTGCAGCGGCGCGCCTTGCAGGAGTGGCAGCGCAATGATGACCTTGCCAATCTGGAAGGCGGCATTGAGTGCCGCAAAGATCGCCAGTGCAATGGTGCGCCAGGAGGTGTGATGGGGTTGTGCTTGCATATCCGCCAGATCAAGAAGAACAGGAAATGGCCTGCAGTCTAAAAATTGAAGCGCACTTGAAGTCAATGCCAATTCTGGCTATCGCATCCCAAGCCTCCAGCTATCCGCAATCACGGCGGCGCCTCGTGGAGGCAGAAGCCTTCAGCCGCGCGACTCTTCGTCGAAGATCGACGCTTCAAAACCGGTGTTCACAAAGCCTTCGGTCGACTCCAGCAACGCGGCGATCATCTGCGCGCTGGCTTTGGCGGCCCCCCGGTGGTGGTGCGCAAAATGCAAGGCGGCCTGCTGCATCCTGCTGCGCAGCGCAGGCTGGGTGGCAATCAGCACGGCCTGTGCAATGCCCTGTGCCATGCCGTCAACGCGCAGCGCAGCACCGGCCTCTGCACTGCTGGCAGCGGCCTGCGTAAAGTTGAAGGTGTGCGGCCCCATCACCACCGGGCAGCCGCAGGCGGCTGCCTCGATCAGGTTCTGGCCGCCCAGGGGCGCAAAGCTGCCGCCCAGCAGGGCTGCATCGGCAAGGCCATAGTACAGCTGCATCTCGCCCATGCTGTCGCCCAGCCACACATCGGCAGCCTCCGGGCCACCCTGCCACTGGCTGCGGCGCGATACACTCAGGCCCGCGCCGGTGAGCAGCTTTTCCACTTCGTCAAAGCGCTGCGGATGCCGGGGCACGATCAGCCACTGCACAGAGCACAGGCTTTGAGAAGGCGTCTCAGAGGCATGAGGCGCTTCGCTATCGATAGCATCTGGCGCTTGCTGGGCGGGCGCAAGCGCCTTGCTTTGCAACACCACGTCCAGCCACAGCTGTTCCTCACCTTCTCGGCTGCTGGCCAGCAGGACCACCGGCTTTTGGGCGCCTTGCCGCCAGGTCTGGCCCTGGCCCAGCTGCTCGGCATCGGGCTGCACGTCGAATTTCAGATTGCCCAGCACGGCCTGCACCGGCGCACCCACCTCGCGCAGGCGCGCCGCATCAGCGTAGCTTTGGGCAATGACGGCAGACAGTCCCTGGTAGGCGGGGCGCGAGAGCCATGCAAGCCGTTTGGCACCGCGCCACGATTTTTCATTGAGCCGCGCATTGGCAAGCACCAGCGGCACATGGGCCTTCTGGCATTCGGCCACGAGCCCCGGCCACATCTCGGTCTCCATCAGAATGCCGATGGCGGGCCGAAAGCGGCGCAGAAACGACCGCACGGAAGCCTTGTCGTCCCACGGCTGCCAGACCTGGATGTCTCCAGGCAAGAGCAGTTTTCTGCCCTCTTCCCGGCCAGTGGCCGTGCCGTTGGTGAGCAGCAGGCGCAGCGAAGGGATCTGCAGGCGCAACTCGCGCAGCAGAATGGCGGCGGCTCGCGTCTCCCCCAGCGAGACGGCGTGAATCCACACCAGCGGCATATCGGGCAGCGCCTGGTAGGCGGGTATATCGCCGTAATCACCAAAGCGCTGCTCCACCGCTTCGGCGTAGCCGGGCTCGGCCACCGCGCGGCGGGCCAGCTTGCGCCGCACCAGCGGCCGCGCCATGCGCGCCGCACAGCGGTAGAGAATCAGGCTCAGTCCCATGGCGCTTTCCCGGCGGCGTTGGCGTTCGTGGCGGGGGTGTCAGTGCGCAGCGCTGCCAACCACGGCATCCGGCTTGACCTTCAACAGCAGGGCTTTCATGTCCTGCTCGATGCGGTGCAGCGCGGCCTGGTTGTGGCCCTCGAAGCGCAGCACCAGCACGGGGGTGGTGTTGCTTGCGCGGATGAGGCCAAAACCATCGGGCCAGTCGACGCGCAGGCCGTCAATGGTGTTGATGACGGCGGGCGCTGCAAAGGCGGCAGGCGCCATTTCCTGCAACTGGGCGGTGAGCTTGTGCGGCTCGCCCTCTTCGCAGGCAACGTTCAGCTCGGGCGTGCTGTAGTTGGTGGGCAGGGCATTGAGCACGGCGCTGGGGTTTTGCGCGCGGCTCAGAATCTCCAGCAGGCGGCAGCCGGCGTAGGTGCCGTCGTCAAAGCCGTACCAGCGTTCCTTGAAGAAGATGTGCCCGCTCATCTCGCCACCCAGCGGTGCATTGGTTTCGCGCATGCGTGCCTTGATGAGCGAGTGGCCGGTCTTGAACATCACCGGCTTGCCACCTGCCGCCTCGATGGCGGGCGCCAGGCGCTGCGAGCACTTCACGTCGTAGATGATTTCGCCGCCAGGCACCCGCGAGAGCACATCCTGCGCAAACAGCATCATCTGGCGGTCGGGGAAGATGTTCTGGCCGTCCTTGGTGACGATGCCCAGGCGGTCGCCGTCGCCGTCAAAGGCCAGGCCCAACTCGGCGTCGGAGTTCTGCAGCGCCTCGATCAGGTCCTTGAGGTTCTCGGGCTTGCTGGGATCCGGGTGGTGGTTGGGGAAATTGCCATCCACCTCGGAAAACAGCTCGGTCACTTCGCAGCCCAGGGCGCGGAAGATGGCTGGTGCCGTAGCACCGGCAATGCCGTTGCCGCTATCGACCACGATCTTCATCGGGCGGGCCAGCTTCACATCGGACACGATGCGCTCCTGGTAGGCCTGCGTCACATCGGCCTCGCGCACCTTGCCGCCGCCTTGCATGCGCCAGGCTTCCTTTTCCATGATCTGGCGCAGCTTCTGAATCTCGTCGCCGTAGATGGCGCGGCCGCCCATCACCATCTTGAAACCGTTGTAATCCTTCGGGTTGTGGCTGCCGGTGATCTGGATGCCGCTGTGGCACAGGGTGCTGGCTGCAAAGTACAGCATCGGCGTCGTGACGCGGCCAACGTCGATCACTTCGACGCCCGCCTCCACAAGACCCTGGATCAGCGCGCGGCCGAGCTCATCGCCCGAGAGTCGGCCATCGCGGCCCACGGCCACCACCATCTCGCCTGCGGCCAGGGCCTGCTGGCCAAAGGCGCGGCCGAGTTTCAGCGCAACGCTTTCGTTCAGCGTGCTGGGCACAATGCCGCGAATGTCATAGGCTTTGAAGATCGATGGAGAAATCGGCACAGTACGAAACCCTTTGGTTGGCCCGGCGCACACAAAAACGGCTTCGCTCGGAAGCCGCGATACCGGGAGCAGGCTATTGTAGGCACTGTGTGAGCCGCTTCCGGCCAGAAGGCACATGGCCCCTGCCTGCCAACAAAAGGAGTAGAGGGCAAAATGGACTGCAACCGCCCAGCGGGCTGGCGCTATAAGCTATAAAATAAATAGCAATCAACACAACGCATCAATTCGGCGCAAGAATGTCACCAATCACGGCCCCCGCGCCCGCTAGCATGGAGCATCTGTTACCAGCACCCGTTATCAGCACCTGTCCACGGCCTTTTCCTGCCGTGACAACCGCTTTGCGCTGACCCGCCACCACCATGCCCAGCACCACCACGCCCCAAGCCCCGGCACAGACCGTCTCTCCGCCAGCCGCCCTGCCCTCAGCCGCATCCATCCCCGTGATGCGCTGGTTGCCGGAATTTGTCGTGCTCGCCGTTTTGTGGGGAGCATCCTTTCTGTTCATGCGCCTGGGCGCATCGCAGTTCGGCTCCGTGCCCACGGCAGGCCTGCGCGTGGCGCTGGCCGCGCTGTTTCTGCTGCCGGTGATGCTGGTGCGCGGCGAATGGCCTGCGCTGCGCGCGCACTGGCGCCCGGTGCTGTTCTCGGGCCTCATCAACTCGGCCATTCCGTTTGCCCTGTTTTCGTATGCCGTGGTGCACATGCCCACCGGCATGGCTTCGGTGCTCAATGCCGCGGCACCGCTGTTTGGCGCGCTGGTAGCCTGGCTGTGGCTGGGCGACCGCATCACGCCGCTGCGCGCCATTGGCCTTCTGATGGGTTTTGCTGGTGTGGCGCTGCTCGCTCTGCATGACCGGCCGGCAAGCACCGGCGGCGGCTGGGCCGCCTATACCGCCATAGGCGCCTGCCTGTGTGCATCGCTCAGCTACGGCATTGCGGCCAGTTTTGCCAAGCGCTACCTGGTGGGCGTACCGCCCTTGGCCACAGCCACCGGCAGCATGATTGGCGCGGCGCTTGGCCTGCTGCTGCCCACCATTGCGCTGTGGCCCGCGCAGATGCCGCCACTTTCGTCATGGCTGGCAGTGGCAGCGCTGGCCCTGCTGTGCACCAGCATCGCCTACATTCTGTATTTCCGCATCATCCAGACGGCCGGGCCCAGCCGCGCCATTGCGGTGACCTTTCTGGCGCCGGTGTTTGCCCTGCTCTACGGCAACTGGTTCCTGGCCGAGCCGATCACGGCCTGGATGGTGGGCTGCGGCGCGATCATCATCGGAGGCACCATGCTCTCGACAGGGCTGATCGGGGCCAAGAAGGCCTGAGCGCCGCCCAGCAAGGACTTCTTTCAATGCCTTAGCGATGGCCTGATTTGCAGTCAGCGCACAGCCCCTGCAGGCGCAGCTCGCTCTGTGAAGGCGCCAGGCCCTGGCCCTGCAGGGTCTGCAGATACTGCGCCATGGCGTGGGCAATCTGGGCATCGGCACTCTCGTCGAGCGCCTGCACCTGGTGGCAATCGGTGCATTCGTAGCGCACGTGCAGTGCCTCGGCATGGGTGGGCACCGAATAGCGGGTCAGGCGTTCGCTGTCCACGCTCTTGACCAGCCTTCCGGCGGCTGCCAGCCTGTCGAGCAAGCGGTAGGTGGTGACCCGGTTTACGTCCACGCCCATTTTCTGCAGGCGCGCCTGTACATCGGCGGCAGACCACTGCATGTCCGGCTGCGCGGCCACCAGGGCCAGCAAGGCTTTGGTGGCACGCGTTGCGCGCATGCCGGCGGGCAGCGCGTCTACGCGCAAGGCAGCAGTCGTGGTGGATGGGATACGTGCGGACATGGGGCGAGTGAACCAATGCTGATGCAATTGTGTTGCATTATGCCTGTCCAAATGCATGTCCAGGCATTGCCACCTATTTCAGCCAGTTGGCAAAGCGGGTTTCCAACTTGTCCACCTTGGGGCTGACCACGTACTGGCAGTACGGCTGACGCGGATTGTTCTCGAAGTATTCCTGGTGGTAGATCTCAGCTGGCCAGAACTGAGTGAGCAGCGCCACCTCCGTGACCACCGGCGCACCGAACTGGCCACTGTCTGCCAATTGCTGCACAAACGCACGCACCGCTGCCAGCTGCTCGGCACTGGTGGTGTAGATGCCGCTGCGGTACTGCGTGCCTACATCATTGCCCTGGCGATTGGGGGTGGTCGGGTCGTGCGTGGCAAAGAATATCTGCAATACCTGCGCAAGTGGCAGCACGCCCGGGTCAAACGCCAGCTCAATGCATTCGGCGTGGCCGGTGGTGCCGCTGCAGACCGCTTCATAGCTGGGCTGGGCCACATGGCCGTTGGCATAGCCGCTGGTCACACTCTGGACGCCGCGCACCCGTGAGAACACGGCTTCGGTGCACCAGAAGCACCCTCCCGCCAGATAGATTTTTTCGGTAGTGGAACGTTCATCGATGGCCATGCGTGCTCCAGGAGACATATGCAACAAGTGACGGTATGGCTGACTGTTGTACCAGAGAAAATGTGGCCCATTTCGTCAGCGCATGGCTTTATTTGCGGGCGGCCTCCAGGCCATTCAAGAGCCGCTCGGGCTTGACGGCAAGGAACTGCGCCACTACATTAATAACCAACGGGTCAGTAATTTTTTCTGGCCTTTTGCTTGCACGCCACCTCCACTCCTGGCACTGATTTCCTTCTGTTCGCATGGGCACTCTCACCTCCGACCTTCCACCGGGCACCAGCTCTGCACCTGCTCGAAGAAGCAGGCGCAAGCAGGCGCGCCCGGGTGAGTTGCTGGACGCCGCGCTGGATCTGTTTGTCAGCAAGGGGTACGCCGCCACCAAGGTGGAAGAAGTGGCGCGGCTTGCGGGGGTATCCAAGGGCACCCTGTTCCTGTACTTTCCCAGCAAGCAGGATCTATTCAAGGCTGTCGTTCGCCATGTGCTGGCCGACCGCTTTGCCGAATGGAGCCTGGAGCTGGACAACTACCAGGACGACACCGCCAGCCTGATCCACTATTGCTACGAGGTCTGGTGGACCCGCATCGGCGCCACCAAGGCCTGCGGCCTGCCGCACCTGGTAATGGCCGAGGCCAACAATTTCCCCGAGATCGCTGCGTTCTACCGGCAGGAAGTGGTCGTGCCGGGCAACCGCCTGGTTGAGCGCATTTTGCAGCGCGGCATCGACCGGGGCGAGTTGCGCGCCATGGATGTGGGGTACGGCGCCACCCTGGTACTGGCCCCGCTGATCTTCTGCGCCATTGCCCAGAGCTCGGGCGGGCTGTGCCTGCCCAACCCGCAGTTTGACGTACCGGCGTTCTTGCGGCTGCAGGCTGACACCCTGGTACGCGGCCTCGCTCCCGACGCCAGAGGTGCCCTGCCATGAAGACCTCGCCTTGCCCCACCCTGCTGCACTTCAACGCTGCCAAGCCAATGATTTTGCGCAATGGTTGGTGCAAAAGCGGTGCCAACCCGCGCAAGCTGCGTAAGCAGCCTAAAATCAGGGGTTTGTCATCGTTTTATCTCACCCCACAAGTCAACTGGAGTCTGGAATGAGTTTGCCCTTGAACATGGTCACGAATGGAAGTGATAAGTACCAGCTCGCACGCTACAACATGGTGGAGCAGCAGGTGCGCCCCTGGAGCCTGGGTGACGAGCAGGTGCTCGAACTCATCGGCACCCTGCGCCGCGAAGAGTTCGTACCCGATGGCCTGCAGGACATGGCTTTCATGGACATCCAGTTGCCGCTGCTCGGCGACGACGGCGAAGAGGCCATCGCCAACGGCCACTGCATGATGCCTCCGCGCGTCGAAGCCCGCGTGCTGCAGGACCTGAAGCTGCAGCCCAATGACAACGTGCTCGAGATCGGTACCGGATCGGGGTACATGGCTGCGCTGATGTCGCGCCTGGCCAAGCAGGTCACCACCATCGAGATCGAGCCTGCTCTGGTCGAGCTGGCCCGCGCCAACCTGCACCGCACGCAGATCAGGAATGTGGACGTGGTTCTCGATGACGGCTCCAACGTCAAGGCCATCGGCGGCACCTACGACGTGATCGTGCTGAGCGGCTCGGTGCACGAAGTGCCGGCAGCCTTCTTCGACAAGCTCAACGAAGGCGGTCGCCTGATCGCCTTTGTCGGCAACGAGCCGATGATGCGCACCACGCTGTACACCCGCACCAAGGGCAAGATCGACGTGAGCCAGCCTTGGGATATCGTCGTGGCACGCCTCAAGGGTTTCCCGGAAGCGCCACGCTTCAAGTTCTGAACCCGCCCTCCCATTGCCATGCAGCGGCCCTTGGCGCAGCTGCATGGCGGAAAGAAAGCTATGGAGCAAATCCGCCCTGCACAACTGCAAGAATGGCTGGCCCGCCACGCCGGGGCACAACCCCTGGTGCTGGATGTGCGCGAGCCCTGGGAAGTGCAGACCGCCTCGGTCAGCCCCGATGGCTTCGAGCTGCTGAACATCCCCATGCAGCAGATTCCGGCGACCCTCTCGCAGCTGGATGAAGACCGCCCGATTGCCTGCTTGTGCCACCATGGCATGCGCAGCCTGCAGGTGGCGCATTTCCTCACGCAGAACGGCTTTACCGAGGTGTCCAACATCACCGGCGGCATCGACCTGTGGAGCGCAGAGCGCGACCCCCGCGTTCCTCGCTACTAAGACCCGCAAGACCCGTCAACTCAGAGCCGCCTGCGCTGGATGAACAAGCGCTTGCGCCCCATCTCCTGACCTACCATGCGCCCAGCACCTGCCCTGCCCCGTCTCTTGTGGCTCCACACCTGCATTGCAGGCGCATTGCTCGCTTGGGGCGGCACTGCCGCCCACAGCCAGAGCCTGTCGCAGATGGCCGAACAGGCCAGCGGCTACGACGCAGCATGGCTGGCCGCACGCGCCAATGTGGACGCCGCCATCAGCCGCGCAGAGCAGGCCCGTGCGGGGCTGCTGCCACAGGTCGCCCTGCAGGCGCAGTCGCAATACAGCCGCACCGAAGTCAGCAAGCCGGAGCTGACGATCACCGGCCCCAACCACCAGTTGGGCCTGGTTGCCAGCCAGCCGCTGTACCGGCCCGCCAACCGCATTGCACTGGAGCAGGGAAAGCTCGGCGCCAACATCGCCAGGCTTCAGCTCGACGCCGCAGCCCAGGACTTGCTGGTGCGGGTGGCCCAGGCCTATTTTGATGTACTGGCCGCCGAAGACACCATGCGCTTCGTGCAGGCACAGAAAGCGGCGGTGCAGGAGCAGCTGGCCGCCGCCAGGCGCAATTTTGATGTGGGCACCGCCACCATCACCGATTCGCGCGAGGCCGAAGCCCGCTTCGACCTCGTCCGCGCCCAGGAAATTGCCGCCGACAACGATCTGACCGTCAAGCGGCTCGCGCTCGACAATGTGGTCGGCATGCCCGGCAACCAGCCCTGGCCACTGCAGCAGCCCGCCAGGCTGCCTGCGCTCATGCCCGACAGCGTGCTGCCCTGGGTCGACCAGGCGCAGGCCGATCAGCTACAGATCCGCATTGCGCAACTGGCTGTCGACAATGCCCGGCTCGACACGAAAAAGGCCGAAACCGGCCACCTCCCCACCGTCGACCTGCAGGCCAGTGTAGGCCGGCAGTTCTACCCCAAGGGCAGCATCACCATGCCCACCAATGGCTACAACGCCAACCAGGGCGCGGTGGGCGTCGTCCTGAATGTGCCGCTCTTCTCCGGCTTTGCCGTGCAAAACCGGGTCAAGGAAACCGTGGCGCTGGAGACCAAGGCAGAGGCAGAGCTGGACAACGCGCGCCGCACGGTGACGCAAAGCGTGCGCAACGCCTTTTTCGGCGTGCAGTCGAGTGCCAGCCAGGTCAAGGCCCTGGAAGCCGCAGAGGCCAGCAGCCAGCTCGCGCTGGACGCCAACCGCACGGGCTACGAAGTTGGCGTGCGCATCAACATCGACGTGCTCAATGCCCAGAGCCAGCTGTTCCAGACCAAGCGCGATCTGGCACAGGCGCGCTACAACACCCTGCTGGGCCAATTCAAGCTCAAGCAGGCGAGCGGCAATCTGACGCTGGACGATGTTCGTGCCATCGATCTGCTGCTGGCCAAGCCGCAAGCCACTAACAAGCCCTGAGCCTGCAGCGGGGATCACAAGGGCCGAAACCCCGGCCCTGGCGTGCAGCCATCGCGCGAACGCAGCACGAATAAGAGCCGCAAACACAACCCAGAAAATCGTAGATTTGCGATTGAGACAAGGCGCGGAGCCTCGTCAGGCCGGGCCTCGTCAGCCCGGGCGGCGCTAAGCCGGGCCACACTAGGCGAAGCCGCAGGCAATACAGATGTACGACAAGGCTTGGCGCCCCGGCTAGGCGCCCCCCTACGAAGCAACTGTATTGACCCAGTGAATCTCTGCTCAGGTTTTAGCGGCGCTTATCGTGAAAGGAAATACAGATGAGCATCCTGATGGAGGACGACGAATGGGGTCGTGGATCGGCTGCGATGACTCTCGATCAACGCACCAAATCAAATTCTGGATAAATCCAACCATTACCATTTTCGACGGCCTTGTTGCATAAATCGGTTTGGGACTGAGTCTCCCCAAACCCCAGACGTAGTTATGCCACGGCCACCGTTTGGGGCGTGCCCAGCTCGGTG
>NZ_JBNDIT010000021.1:0-76468 GCF_050434545.1 Comamonas sp. 4034
ACCGAGCTGGGCACGCCCCAAACGGTGGCCGTGGCATAACTACGTCTGGGGTTTGGGGAGACTCAGTCCCAAACCGATTTATGCAACAAGGCCGTGCATTTGAGGTTAGGATGGCGGCATATGGCCAGAAGCTGTCGGTCGCAAATGTCGGCTTTTCGCACGCCATCGGTAGGGCAGAATCGCTCCATGTTAGGAAAATTCTTCAAACGCGAGTCATCGCCGATCAAAAATAGACCTGCATAAATAACTTTAAGGGAGCATTGCTCATGGCTCGTCGCCTTACTACAAGTGAACAAATTGACCACTACGTTGCGTCTGTCATCGCTGACGCCAATCACCACGCGCTTCAAGTCAAAAGCGTGATTCAGCCGCTTGCGGACGCCGTGCGAGCGAGGCTTGGTACTGGGGATACGATCGAGGTGTACGAGCGCAATGGTGTTGTTGCTCGGACGTGTTGGGTAAGGATCGCAGGCAAGCGCTACTGCTTCTCCTACGACTACACCAATCACTCCATTAATCTTCGAGACCGCAGCCTGCAGGGAAATCTGCGTTTCGCTTTCGACAACGTCACCACGACGGCGCAAATCCGCGCGCAAGTTGCTGCGCTTTAAGGTTTCCATTCCTGCGTTCCTTTGGTATTGAAGACCGCATTGACTGCCAGCATGAAGCGTAGCGGCGAATATAGCGGGAAGGCCGAATGACGGTTTCGGGGTGTTACGTTTTGCTGGACGGCCTTCCGCTTCGGGTCGGTAGCGCCTATTCATGCACTGCGATAGCGGACATCTAGCAGTCGCTTGGAATGCCCTGACGGCCCGCGTCGGCTGCTAACCTGAAATCCGTCACTGGGCCGACTCGAACCTCGGTGCTCGGATGACTGCAATGAGGTTATGACCGAATGCATACGAAGAGGCCGTGGGCGGCAGCAACCGCTGCAAAGCCGAACTAGCCACCAAAGGCTCGCTCCCAGCTGACCTGAGCCGGTTCGCAGACCAATGTTTGAGCAACAGCAATCGCTAAGACCATTCGTTGAACGTGAATCAACCCGGTTTTATATAGTCAACGAGCGACTGCTGGCTCCATGCCAGTACTACGAACGATTGGGGCTGCTGCAGGAGCTGCGAGAAAGCGTATAAGGTGGGTAGCAGCATCGGGGTTTCTCGCCCCTGTCGCAACGCCGGCAGAGAAAAATACACGCTGCTGAACTTCATCGGGCAGAGGCCCTACAAACTCAAGCTCCTTAAAAGGAAGAAGTTCGCTTACCTGCTGAAATCCAATGTCGGCGTCTCCACGCAAGACAACCGCACCCACGCGCTCGCTCAAGATTCTGGTGGCCTTGCCCTTAATCTGCTCGGCAACTCCAAGGCGAGGAAATAACTCATTGGAGAGATAGGTGCCGCTGGCGCTTGCAGAGTAAGCGATGCTTTTGGCGTCCAACAGGGTTTGTTTCAGGGCTTCAACCGTACTGATATCTGGCTTGGGTGTCCCCTTGCGCACGCTCATTCCGATCATGGAACGGGCGAGATCCACGCGAGAGCCTTTCTGGACCTTTCCCTGCGTGATCAACTGCTCCAAGCCAGAGTCCGCCAGGATGACCACATCGAATTGCTCTCCACGCGCAAACCTGCTAGGAATTGAGTCAGGCGCATTGCCAAGAGAGGCGCCACGCGAGGTGATGACCTTGTAGCCGGTGGCTTGCTCGTACAGCGGCACAAGCTGGTCATACGCCGCAGAAAATCCGCCAGAGGTAATCACGCGAATCTCGGTCGGATGGGTGGCTGATGGGGTGGCACACCCCGCCATGAGCCCCAAACTCATCACTCCGCCCAGTACCGCTCCTAGCATGCGACGGCGTAACGTAGAAACGGAATGATTGCGACGATTGAATATAGGCAAGATTTGTCTCCTTGTGTTTATAACCAGTGACCATCAGGTCTGGCTCATCATTCGATGGTGATTTTGCGTTCCCGGATAATGCGCCCCCACTTGGCATATTCCTCGGCGATGAATTTCCCAAGCTCCTCGCGCTTGCCGGGTGCTGCTGTCTGGCCATGTTTGAGCAGGTTGTCACGAACTTCGGGGGTGTTGAGCACCTTGACCAGCTCGATGTTCCAACGATCCAGCAGAGGTTGAGGCGTTTTTGCTGAAGCCAAAAACGCGTACCAATTTGTGGCGTTGAAGCCGGGGTAGCTTTCCGCCACCGTTGGAACATTGGGCAGGTAAGCGGGACGCGTCAGGCCAGTCGTGGCAAGCGGTATCAGCTTGCCTGACTCAATATGCGGCAGAGCTGTCGGCGGAGCCGCATAGAACGAGACCACGCGCTCACCAAGCACGTCTTGCAAGGCAGGCGCTCCTCCCTTGTAGGGCACATGCACGGTATTTATATGTGCCACATCATTGAGTAGTTCGCCTGCCAGGTGGGAAGCTGACCCAGGACCCGTTGAAGCAAAGTCCAGCTTTCCGGGCTCCCGTTTGGCTCTGGCAACATAGTCGCCCAATGTCTTGATTCCGCTGCCAGCTGGAACTACGAGAACATTGGGGAAGACCACTCCCATGGTGATCGGGGCCAGATCCTTGAGAGGGTCGTACCGCAACTTCATCAAATGGGGAGAGATGGTAAGAGGCCCAATGGAGCCAAACAGCAACATCGAACCGTCTGTAGGACCATTCGCAACCTGGGCATGCGCAAGATTTCCTCCGGCTCCAGGTTTGTTATCTACCACCACATTCTGGCCTGTGTTTTCGCTCAGCTTCTTCGCAATGATGCGTGCGGCGATGTCGGCAGAGCCTCCAGCTGCGAAGCCCACAACCATGACGACAGGTTTCTTGGGCGGAAAGTCTTGCGCTTGGCTGACTGACGTAGCGAAGCAAAGGCCAGCGGCGAGGACGCCTGCGACCAGCAAGTTGGGCTGTTTCATGTTGTCTCCAATGTCTGCAGGGAGGAACCCCGGCTTTTTCAATAGACGCGATCCTAGGTACTGAGTGTTATTCTGTAAATTGCAATTTACAGAGGAACTATTGCATGGGGCGCATCAAATTCGATATGGGAGAGTTAGAGGCTTTTGTAATGACGGCTGAGAAAGCAAGCTTTCGCTTGGCTGCAGATGCGCTTTTTCTGTCCCCACCAGCCCTCAGCAGACGGGTGGAGCGCCTTGAGTCGGCACTGGGTGCAAGGCTGCTGGAGCGCACAACACGACATGTGGAGCTCACCCCCGTGGGGCAGGAGTTTTTGCAAGAGGCACGTAGAGCCCTGGCAAGCCTTGAGGAGGCCATTCAGCGGGTAGATGATCAGCAAAAGCTTCGCCGGGGGCGTGTGATAGTTGCGTGTATACCTTCTGTGGCCACAAATTTGCTTGCGCCGGTCTTGAAGGCATTTGCACAGGATCAACCGGAAGTCCAGGTACATGTCATGGACGAAGGTGCGAAGCAGGTTCTAGAAGCTATAAGGCAAGGGGAGGCAGATTTTGGCTTGAGCTTCACTGGCAGTCAGGAGCCGTCGCTCCAGTTTGATGCATTGACCAGCGAACGCTATGTACTGGCCATGCCACGAACCCATCCTTGGGCGAACCGGGAGCAAGTAGATTGGTCAGAATTAGCTGGCCAACGTTTGGTATCGGTCTCACATCAAAGCGAAAATCGCGTGCTCCTTGATCAGGTCATTGCCCAGCTTTCTCACCGGCCTGTTGCTTGGTATGAGTGCAACCACCTCGCAGGCGCATTGGCTTTGGTGGAGGCAGGTTTGGGAATTGCCGCGATACCTCAGCTAGCACTGAGACCAGATCATGCGCAGCTTTGTGGTGTACCGCTAACCGCGCCTCAAGTGTGGCGCACGATTGGCTTGTTGCGGCGGCGTGACCGTACGCTCAGTCCCTCTGCTCAGACGCTGCATATGTGCCTTTTGCAAGCATGCAGTAACGGATCGTGTATTTAATGGGCTCGCTAAAGAACTGCATCTACTCGGTAGCCGCCTCACGAAACCCCACCCTCCCGCACCCCGTAAGCCCCATAGATGGCTTCGATAGTGGCAATTTGCCCGGCGAGGCGCGCTGAGGCACAGGGTTCACTTGTTGGGGCGCTTAAAGGCTAGGGCAGGTTTGTGCAGATGCTATTGGCGTGAGCGTTCGCCAACTCCTTTTGTACCTACGCGTGTGCGCGCGCGAGGCCCTTGATCTTGATGTCGGCGGCGGCCTCTATAGGCTGGTTCGCCTCTGGCACAGACCGATGCGATGATGCGACTCGCTCGAGAAAACTTTCTTCTCCTGTCTGGAGGATATTTGCGACGCCTACCACCGTCGGTCCTTGGTGGAGACGAAAATGAACTGCTTGAAGCACCTAGGCGAGAAGGTGATGGCTAGGCACGGTCGGGTCGCCGCTCTTGCCGCAGGCATTCTCCTCCAGGGGCGGGAAGGTCGGCTCGGATGGCAGATCGTATTTCTGGTGATGCATGGCCTCACGCATGGGCGGGTGGAAGGTCAGTGCTTGTGCAACACTCGAAGGAAGGTCTGAGCTGCAAAACCATGTACCGATGGCTACACAGTGGCTACACGGGGCAGAAAAATAAAAACCTCGCTATCGTTTAAATAGCGAGGTTTTCTTTTCTGTTGTGGTGCCGGAGAGATGAATCGAACACCCGACCTTCTCATTACGAATGAGCTGCTCTACCGACTGAGCTACACCGGCGTTAGAGATAAATTATAGCGTGAATTTTTGGCTCTCGGACCAAATTGCGGAATTTATGCTTCCAGGTGGTAGCGGGTGACGCGATCCACCTCGTTCTTGGAACCCAGGACCACACTGACGCGTTCGTGCAGCTTGGTGGGTTGCAGATCGAGGATGCGTTCGCGGCCATTGGTGGCGGCGCCGCCTGCTTGCTCCACCAGCCAGGCCATGGGGTTGGCTTCGTACATCAGGCGCAGTTTGCCGGGCTTGTTGGGTTCACGCTTGTCCCAGGGGTACATGAAGATGCCGCCGCGCGTGAGGATGCGGTGCACATCCGCCACCATCGAGGCAATCCAGCGCATGTTGAAGTCCTTGTTGCGAGGGCCTTCAACGCCCGCCAGGCATTCGTCGACATAGCGCTTCACGGGGGTGTCCCAGTGGCGCATGTTGCTCATGTTGATGGCGAATTCCTTGGTGTCTTCAGGAATGCGCACGTTTTCCTGGGTCAGGACGAAGCTGCCCATTTCGCGGTCCAGCGTGAACATGGCCACGCCGTCGCCCACGGTCAGCACGAGCGTGGTTTGCGGGCCATAGACGCAGTAGCCAGCAGCGACCTGCTGGGCGCCGGGCTGCAGAAAGTCCTCTTCGGTCACGCCAGGGTGGCCTTCGGGCTTTTTGAGCACGCTGAAAATGGTGCCGATCGACACGTTGACGTCGATGTTGGACGAGCCGTCCAGCGGATCGAACATGAGCAGGTATTCGCCTTGGGGATAGCGGTTGGGCACCAGATAGATGCTGTCCATTTCTTCCGAGGCCATGGCAGCCAGGTGGCCACCCCATTCATTGGCTTCAATCAGCACTTCGTTGGCAATGATGTCGAGCTTTTTCTGCACTTCGCCCTGCACGTTTTCGCTGCCCGCCGTGCCCAGCACACCGCCCAGCGCGCCCTTGTTGACAGACTGGCTGATGCTCTTGCAGGCGCGGGCCACCACTTCAAGCAGCAGGCGCAACTGCGCGGGGATGAGGCCGTCGACGCGCTGCTGCTCAACGAGGTAGCGCGACAGGGAGATACGTTGGTTCATAACCGTTCCTATCAATACAAATCCGGTTTACGCAAATCGGGATCCGGCGAGATATCTCTCCAGCATGAATGCCGGCATTGCATCCCCATCCTTGTTTGTGTAAGTCCTAAAAATTCAAGACCAGCCGCACATGGGCACGGCTGGGGAGGCCTGGCACATCAGTGGTTCATCGCCTGGGTGATGATCTCGCGCACATCATTGCTGAGCTTGGGCTTGGCGGCGACCTTGGCAATGGCTTCACCAGCTGCAGTGCGGTAAGGCTCGGCCAGTTTCTTCCAGCGGTCAAGTGCGCGCGCCAGGCGGGCAGCCACCTGCGGGTTGAAGGCGTCCAGTGCGATCACCTGCTCGGCCCAGAAGGCATAACCTGCGCCATCTGCGCGGTGGAAGCCGCCAGGGTTGCCGCTGCAGTAGCTGAAAATCACGCTGCGGGCACGGTTGGGGTTCTTGATGTTGAAGTCGGGCAGCTTCATCAAGGCGCGCACAGCGGGCAGGGCGCTGCCGTCCACATCGGGCGCACCCGCTTGCAGGGCAAACCATTTGTCCATCACCAGTTCGTCGTTCTTGAACATGGCATGGAAGGACTGGAGTGCATTGGCGGCCAGCTCGCTGCCGCTGACAACCAGTGCGCTCAGCGCGTTGTAGCGGTCCGTCATATTGCCCGCGTCCTTGAAGCGCTGCAGCGTCTTGCCAGGCCAGACTTTGTCGCCAGAGGCGCGGGCTGCCACGCACAGCATCAGGAGGGCGTGACCGGCGAGGGCGCGCTTGCCGCTGCTTGCGGCGTCGGGTACATAGGCGCCCGTGTTGCTGCATTGCTCATAGACCCATGCCCAGTCGGCAGCGAGGTCGGAGGCCAGTTGCTGGCGCATGGCTTCGCGCACCTGGTGCACGATCTGCGGATCAACGCTGTCCAGTTGTTCGGTGATGTAGGCCTCGGATGGCAAGGTCAGTGCCAGGTCCTTGAAGGCGGCATCGAGCAGCGGGTCGCGCAGCACGGCTCGCATGGCTTCGACGAATGGCGCAGGCAAGATGTTTGCATCCAGCGCGCTGTCGGCGCTTGCAGTACCTACGCGTGCTGCTATGTTTTGCAGAGCAATTCGCAAGCCCAGGCGCTGGCTGGCTTCCCAGCGGTTGAAGGCGTCTTCGTCGTGTGCCAGCAGGTGGCGAAGCTGGTAATCGCTGTAATCCATCTCCAGCACCACAGGAGCACTGAAGTTGCGCAACAGCGATGGTGTGGGCTCCTGGGCCACGCCTTCGAATACGATGGTCTGTGTTGGCTGCGTCAGCACCACGGTGTGGCTGGTGGCGCTGTTGGAGAAAGCCGAAAGGTCCTCTGCCGCACGGATGGTCACAGGCAACTGGCTGCCGTCGGTGCCCACCAGGCCTAGCGTGACCGGGATCACAAAGGGTTCTTTGCTGGGTTGCCCGGCCGTAGCAGGGCAGTGTTGCGACAGGGTGAGCGTGTAGGTCTGGGCCGAGGCATCGTAGGTGCCGCTGGCAACGACACGTGGCGTGCCCGACTGGCTGTACCAGCGCTTGAATTGTGCAAGGTGCTGGGCGAGCGGAGAGCCGGGATTGGCATCTGCCATGGCCTGGGCGAAGTCGTCGCAGGTCACGGCCTGGCCGTCATGGCGCTCGAAATACAGCTTCATGCCCTTGGCAAAGCCTTCGCGGCCCACCAGCTCGGACTGCATGCGCACCACTTCGGCGCCTTTTTCATAGACGGTGACCGTGTAGAAGTTGTTGATTTCTACATAGCTGTCAGGGCGCACGGGGTGGGCCATGGGGCCAGCGTCTTCGGGGAACTGTACGGTGCGCAGCACGCGCACATCGTCAATGCGCTTGACGGCGCGGGCCGATGGCGAGCCCGCCATGTCCATGCTGAATTCCTGATCGCGGAAAACCGTGAGGCCTTCCTTGAGCGAAAGCTGGAACCAGTCGCGGCAGGTGACGCGGTCACCCGTCCAGTTGTGGAAGTACTCGTGGCCCACCACCGATTCGATGTTGGCGTAATCGGCATCGGTGGCCGTGGCCTGGCTCGCCAACACGTACTTGGTGTTGAAGATGTTCAGGCCCTTGTTCTCCATCGCGCCCATGTTGAAGTCGCTGGTGGCAACGATCATGAAGCGTTCCAGGTCCAGGCTGAGGCCAAAGCGGGCTTCGTCCCAGGCGATGGATGCCATCAGCGAGTTCATGGCGTGTTCGGTCTTTTCCAGATCGCCGGGGCGCACGTAGACCTGCAGCAGGTGTTCGTTGCCGGCGCGGCTCTTGATCTTCTGCTCACGCGCCACCAGGTTGCCCGCCACCAGGGCAAACAGGTAGCTGGGCTTTTTGTGCGGGTCCACCCATTTGGCAAAGTGGCGCCCCTCGGGCAATTCGCCTTGCTCTACCAGGTTGCCATTGGACAGCAGCACCGGGAAGAGGGCCTTGCTGGCGCGCAGGGTGACGGTGTACATGGCCATCACATCGGGGCGGTCCAGGAAGTAGGTGATGCGGCGGAACCCTTCTGCTTCGCATTGCGTGAAGAACGAGCCGTTGCTGGTGTACAGGCCCATCAGCTTGGTGTTCTTCTCGGGCACGCAGGTGGTGAAGATTTCCAGATCCACCGGATCGCTGCCTTCAGGCAGGTTTTCCAGCACCAGGTCGGAGCCTTCCATCTTGAACGAGGTGCCCGCACCATTGACCAGCACGCGGGCCAGGTTCAATTCGTCGCCATTGAGGTGCAGGGGCTGCGCGGGCACCTCGGGGTTGCGGCGCACGCGCATCTTGTTCAGGACGCGGGTTTTGGCCGGATCCAGGTCGAAAGTCAGATCGACCGTTTCAATCCACCATGCAGGGGCCTGGTAATCGGCACGGTACACGGTGTGTGCTTGTCCTTCACGCATCATGGAGTCTCTCCAGAAATTGCTTGTTCAGCAGGGTCGAGAAATCGGGCGCCCATGCCAGTACATGGGGGCCACCAAGGTCTTGTTCGTTGTGAGTGGTGCCGATGCCTACAGCGCGCATGCCAGCGCGGCGCGCGGCTTCAATACCGTGGGGCGCATCTTCAAACACCACGCAGGCAGCCGGATCAACGTTCAGTCGCTCGGCTGCCTTGAGGAAAATATCGGGGTGGGGCTTGCCGGGCAGGCCCTCGTCACCACGGGCAATGGCGTGCGCCGGAGGCTGCATCTGCAGGTTGCCCAGCACGAAATTCACATTGTCCTGGTCGCCCGCGGTGCCAATGGCCACCTTCAGTCCCATTTCATGGGCCTGGGCCGCAAAGCGCTCAAAGCCACCCACCGCGCTGAAGTTGGCTGCAAACAGTTCGCGGTAAATGCCTTCCTTTTCAGCCGTGATGCGTTCGGATTCTTCTGCGCTCACGGTGCGGCCCATCAGGGCGCAGGCGCACTCGAAGGCATTCTTGCCGGTGGTCTGCACCATGAAGGCGGGCACGTTCAGATCCATGCCATGGCGGCGCGCGTATTCAACCCAGGCCTGGGCATGCCAGGGCATGGAATCCACCATGGTTCCGTCCATGTCAAAAATCAGCGCTTGGATGGGAGGCATTGCTGGCAAAGGCTTTCCAGTGGCAGTGCATGGCTGGGGGGCGCGGCCATGCAGGATGAATCAAAAATCTAAAGCGGAGCAGCGTGTGACACGCTGCTCCGAGGGGTTACACACCCTGTTTCAGGGATGCCTCGATGAACACATCCAGATCTCCGTCCAGCACTTTCTGGGTGGCCGAGACTTCGACGTTGGTGCGCAGGTCCTTGATACGGCTGTTGTCCAGCACATAGCTGCGGATCTGGTGGCCCCAGCCCACATCGGTCTTGGTGTCTTCGAGCTTCTGCTGCTCTTCCATGCGCTTGCGCATTTCAAAGTCATAGAGCTTGGAGCGCAGGCGCTGCCAGGCAACATCGCGGTTGCTGTGCTGGCTGCGGCCATCCTGGCATTGCACCACGATCCCGGTGGGGATGTGCGTCAGGCGCACGGCTGAATCGGTCTTGTTGATGTGCTGGCCGCCCGCACCGCTGGCGCGGTAGGTGTCGGTACGCACATCGGCCGGATTGATCTGGATTTCGATCGAATCATCGATCTCCGGGTAGACAAACAGCGACGAGAAGCTGGTGTGGCGGCCGCCAGACGAGTCAAACGGGCTCTTGCGCACCAAGCGATGCACGCCGGTTTCGGTGCGCAGCAGGCCATAGGCGTACTCGCCCTCGACCTTGATGGTTGCGCTCTTGATTCCGGCCACGTCGCCAGGCGTCTCTTCTTCGACGGTGGCCTTGAAACCCTTGCGCTCGGCGTACTTCAGGTACTGGCGCAGCAGCATGCTGGCCCAGTCGCAGGCTTCGGTACCACCGGCGCCGGCCTGGATGTCGATGAAGCAGTTGAGCGGATCAGCCTCCTGGCTGAACATGCGGCGGAATTCCAGCTCTTCGATCAGCGGGCGCAGTTTGTCGGCTTCGGCCTCGATGGTTTCCAGCCCGGCGTCGTCGCCTTCTTCCTTGCTCATCTCGAAGAGTTCGGAATTGTCGGCCAATTCACCTGTCAGCTTCTGCAGGGTCAGCACGACGGAATCGAGCGCCTTCTTTTCCTTGCCCAGCTCCTGGGCCTTTTTCGGGTCGTTCCAGACGGCTGGGTCTTCGAGCGAAGCGTTTACCGTGCGCAGGCGTTCGTACTTTGCATCGTAGTCAAAGATACCTCCGAAGCTCTTCTGTCCGGGTGGACAGGTCTTCGAGGGCGTTGCCAATCTGGTTGATGCGTTCTGCTTCCATGTTCTGTGTGTCCTGTTCTTGCAATCAAGCCCATTATTGTCGCATGGCGGCGGTACCGGTCCAGCCATGGTGGCTTTACATACAAGATTGATCAAAATCACCTCTTGCGCTTGACAGACGTGCGCAGGTAGCTATGGTTTTGATACCAAAGCTGCTGGCGGCTACTAACGCCACGCGAACGGAGGCTGGTCAAAATGCGCGACCCGCGTGGTGCGCCTGCACAGGCAGACTTCGCGAAACTGGTACAGAAAAGCCGCCGTGGGTGCTGCAATCCAGCTGTTGCCAATCGGCATGCGCAGAACGGGGTGTGGCGAATGGGCGCTGGCATCGAGCATGGGCGAATCGCGGCGCAGCAATTCGGTCAGCGCAATGCGGTGGATGCTGGCCACCTCGTCCGGATTGGGCTGCAGCTGCGCCACTGTGCCCGCCCAGACCACGACCGGTGTGATGGCAAAGCCGGAGCGGGTGGCATAGTCGTCGAGGCGGCCCAGTATCTGGGTGGGGGCAAGGCGCAAGCCAATCTCTTCCTGCACCTCGCGCAGCGCAGCCTGCTCGGGCGATTCGCCGGCTTCGATCCGCCCGCCCGGCAGCGCCCATTGCCCGGCGTGGTTGCGCAGATGCAGGGCGCGGCGGGTCAGCAGCAGGGCGGCTTCATGGCTCCAGTGCCTGGGCTCGACCAGGTCTGGCGGGGTGACCTGGGTGGGAAGCTGGGCTCCCGCGCCTTCGTCGCTGATGACCAGCGCGACCGCCGCGCGCGCGTGGCCGCCGCCATCCTGGCTTTGCACGGCAAAGTGCTGCAGTGCGGAGTGGATGCGGGTGCGAAGGGCGGCGGATAGTTCCATGGATTGATGAAGATCAATTTCCCAGAAAGTCCTCGATCAGGGTCGCCAGTGCATGTGGCTGGTCGTGGTGCAGCATGTGGCCGGCTTCCGTAAGGCTGGCAACCCGCACATCGGGCACCAACGCGAGGCGTTGCAAAAACTCAGTCTGCGTGAACCTGCCCTGCCAGAAGGCGGCCATGGTGTCGGGCTCGGCTTTGACCATCAGTGTGGGGCAGGTGATGGCCGCGTAGCTGGCCAGCATTTCATCGGCGCGAAACAGCTGTGCGCTGACGACCTTGTGCGCGTCGTCGCCCGCAATGCGCCACTGGCCATCTGCCCCCTCGGTGGCCCAATGGTGGGCCAGCCACAGCGCCTTGTCGGCGGACAGGTGGGGATTGTTCTTCTGCAGGCGAGCGGAGACTTCGGCAGCGTCGGCGTAGGGCCGGGTTCCAATCTTGCCGTGGCGCAGGTCGCGGATTTCGTCCAGCCAGCGGGCGGTACGCTGCGGAGCCTGTGCGGGCTGCGAGGCAGGCAGGCCAAAGCCTTCCAGGTTGATGAGCCGACGCACCCGGGCTGGGCGCGCGGCGGCATACAGCATCGCCACATTGCCGCCCATGCTGTGGCCCAGCAGGTCGACCGGCATATGCGGGCTGATCTCGTCGATGAGTGCATCCAGATCACCCAGGTAGTCCACAAAAGGAAAGTGGTCGGGTGCGCTGGAGTTGCGGCTTTGGCCAAAGCCGCGCCAGTCGGGCGCGATGATCGTGCGGCTCTCCGTAAATGCATCGCTGAACTGGTCAACCACAAACTGGAAGGATGCGCCCACATCCATCCAACCGTGGCACAGCACCAGCGGAGGCCGGGTTTGGCTGCCACCCCATTGCAGCAGATGGTAGGGGTGGTTGCGGATGACCAATTGGCGACTGGCGGCATGGCGCTGGGGTTGGTACATGACAGGCGGGTGAGAGGGCGGGTGATCCGGCATTGTCTCGCGCGGCCGGCGCAGGTGGGTGCACCTGGGCGACTGGCCCGTTGGGACAAAAGGGCTGCATATCGTTTTATAGTGCATGCATTGCGCCGCAGCCGCGTTGCGGCGTGTTTTTAGACTTTTAGATTTTGCAAATCATCGACAACCATGCAAGACATCCAACTCGGCCGCAGTGATTTGAAGGTATCGCCCATCTGCCTGGGCACCATGACGTTTGGCGA
This sequence comes from Comamonas sp. 4034, assembly GCF_050434545.1. NCBI lineage: Bacteria > Pseudomonadati > Pseudomonadota > Betaproteobacteria > Burkholderiales > Comamonadaceae > Comamonas > Comamonas sp. 4034. The sequence continues at coordinate 12,526 of NZ_JBNDIT010000021.1, forward strand.
GCAGGTGAACGAAGCCGACGCCCATGCCATGCTCAGCCGCGCGCTGGAGCGCGGCGTGTATTTCTGGGACACGGCCGAGATGTACTCGGTGCCAGCCCGTGCCGAGACCTTTGGCGCCACCGAAACCATCATCGGCAACTGGTTCAGGGCCAATCCTGGCAAGCGTGATCAGGTGGTGCTGGCCAGCAAGGTGGCAGGTCCCTCGCGCGGCATGCCCTGGGTGCGCGAAGGCAAGGGCATGACAGCCGCCGACATCGTGGCGTCGTGCGACGCCAGCCTGCGCCGTCTGCAGACGGATGTGATCGATCTCTACCAGATTCACTGGCCGGAGCGCCATGTGCCGGCCTTTGGCAATCTGTACTACGACCCGAAGAAGGAAACCAGCGAAACCACGATCCGCGAGCAGTTGGAAGCGCTGGCAGGCCTGGCGAAGGCGGGCAAGATTCGCCATGTCGGCCTGTCGAACGAGACGCCCTATGGGGTGCACGAGTTTGTGCGCCTTGCCGAGCAGCATGGCCTGCCGCGCGTGGCCAGCGTCCAGAATGCCTACTGCCTCATCAACCGCAGCTGGGAAAACGGCCTGGATGAAACCTGCGACCGCCTGGGCGTTTCGCTGCTGGCCTATTCCCCGCTGGCCTTCGGCCTGCTCACCGGCAAGTATGACGAAAGCGGCATCACCGGCCCGAATGCGCCCAAGGAGGCACGCATTGCAGGCTACGAATCGGTGCGCAAGCAGCGCTGGGGCAGGCCGGAATCCTTGGTGGGTGCCAAGCGCTACAACCAGCTGGCGCGTGACCATGGCATGACGCCCGCCGCCCTGGCATTGGCCTTTTGCTACACGAAATGGCAGGTGGCCAGCACCATCATCGGCGTGCGCACCATGGCGCAACTGGAAGAAGACTTGAACGTATGGGGCACGCATCTCTCCGAAGACCTGCTCCGCGAAATCGACGCAATCCGCTGGGAGCTGCGCGATCCGGCGCAGTAATGCGGCGCTTGAGGAAAACAGCTTCGAGAGAGCGGCTGCACACTGCCAGCCGCTCCTTGCCCCTGGGTCAACAGCAATGGCAAAAAAAGACAAGAACGCGCATGTGAGCGAAACCCCCGCCACCCAGATGCTCAAGGCGCACAAGGTGGCGTTCACCGAGCATCCCTATGAATACGTGGAGCATGGAGGCACCAGCGAATCCGCACGCCAGCTGGGGCTGGATGAACATGCAGTGGTCAAGACCCTGGTGATGCAGGACCAGGACGCCAAGCCGCTCATCGTGCTGATGCACGGTGACTGCAAGGTCTCCACCAAGAACCTGGCGCGCCAGATCGGTGCCAAGAGCGTGGAGCCATGCAAACCGGAGGTGGCCAACCGGCACAGTGGCTATCTGGTGGGCGGTACCTCGCCCTTCGGAACGCGCAAGGACATGCCGGTCTATATCGAAGAAAGCATTCTGGCGCTGCCGCGCATTGCCATCAATGGCGGGCGGCGTGGTTTTTTGGTGCAGATCGACCCGCAGGCCTGCGTTCAGGTGCTGGGAGCCAGGCCCGTGCAGTGCGCGCTGGCAGAATAGCGACTTGATTCTGTCATATACATACATCCGGGTGCGCAAACCATGGGCGCGCGGGCAAGGGGAAGCGTTTTGAGCATTGTCTATTCCATCCTGGTGGCCGTTGCGGCCTATTTTGTAGGCTCGCTGTCGTTTGCCGTCATCGTCAGCCGCGTGATGGGGCTGAACGACCCGCGCACCTATGGCAGCAAGAACCCCGGGGCCACCAATGTGCTGCGCTCAGGCAGCAAGGCGGCCGCCATCGTGACCCTGCTGCTCGACGCTGCCAAGGGTTGGTTGCCGGTGGCCCTGGTTGCATGCTTTGGCAAACCCTATGGGCTGGAAGAGGGCGCGATGGCGCTGGCGGGCCTGGGAGCCTTTCTGGGGCACCTCTGGCCGGTTTTCTTCAAGTTCGAAGGCGGCAAGGGCGTGGCCACGGCGTTGGGTGTGCTTGTAGGCTTCAGCGGGTGGCTGGGTCTGCTGGTTCTGGCCTGCTGGGTGGTAGTGGCTGCCGTCTGGCGCTATTCGTCGTTGTCCTCGCTGGTCGCGGCGGTGATGGCGCCGGTGCTGTACATCCTCTTGGGTGGTGATCTGTGGGAATTCAACAAATGGATTTTGCTGGCCATCCTGGCGATGTCGGCCCTGCTGGTGTACCGCCACAAGCTCAATATCCAGCGCCTGCTCGAAGGCAAGGAATCGAAACTGGGTCAGAAAAAAAGCAAGTAGTGCTCAGGCGCTGTAGCGGCGCAGACCATCGATGTCCTTGAGGCGCACGCTGCGGTAGCCTACTTCCAGAAATTGCTGTTTTTCCAGCGTCAGCAGGGCTTCGTTCAGGCGGGCGCGGGAAACCTGGCAGAAATCGGCCAGTTCGCTCTGCGTGATGTTGAGCAGGCCCGCATCCGGAAACGGAAAGTTCATCGGTGTGATGAGGGAGCCCAGGCACTGGGCCACGCGGCTGGTGACTCCGGTGCATTGCTGGGCTGTCAGAAGGCGCATGAGCTGGTGCGTGCGCTCGGCCGCCAGTTCCAGCAAAAACTGGCTGAACGCCGCAGATGTCTGGCGCAAGGCATGGAAGGCATCTGTGGGGAGGGTGATCATCGTCAGGTCATGCAGGGCGATGGCATCGCAATCCATGACTGCTCCCTGGCGCAGCAGGTAGGTCTCGCCAAACCAGCTGCCCGCATAGCCACACAGCGTGATCGAGCGGCCGCTCTCGGTGGACACGCATATCTTGGCTGCCCCGCGCGACACGCCGATCCAGCCCTGGGGCGCATCGCCGGTGTGCCACAAATGCTGGCCCGCACGCACATGGCGCACCCGCAGATGGGGGTGAACCAGCTCGGCAGCCTGTTCCGGGCTCAGTGTATGGGCCCACATGCAATGGCTCCAATGGGCCAGCACCTGCTCCTTTTTGAGAAAAGCCGTCTTTGAATGCATCTGTATTGAGAATTGTTCTCAAAAGAAAAGAGTTTGCATTCTCTTCGATATACGCTTCACCTTTGTAGTTGTGAGCGAATAAGAAGGTGACTTTCATGGGCGATCAGGGGCAGAAGAAAACAGGTCTGGATGCAGCAGTCTGGGCGGATAGGCATGCAGGGGGCATCAAGGCTTACCGTCTGACGCCTGTGGCGTTGGCCATGGCGCTGCTGGCGTGCCAGGCGCAAGCCCAGGTTCAAGGCAATCCGATGCCGCAGGACACCTCGGCATCGGTCTCCACCGGGCAGGACAATGCGCAGGCAGAGACCGAGCTGGCAGTCCAGCGCGTGGTGGCAAGCGCCGCACCCGGCATCCGCAGCGAACTGGCGCAAACCACGCAGATCATTGAAAGCGATGCGCTGCTGCAGCAGGTCAATGCCGGCAAAAGCCTGGGCGAGGCGCTGGGCCAACTGGTGCCTGGCGTTGACCTGGGCGGCCAATCGCGCAGCAACTTCGGGCAGAACCTGCGCGGCCGCACCATGCTGGTGATGCTCGATGGCGTGTCGCTCAACAGCTCGCGCGGCACGGCGCGGCAACTCGATTCGATCGACCCGTTCAACATCGAGCGCATCGAGGTGCTCTCGGGGGCCAGCGCGCTGTATGGTGGCGGTGCCACAGGCGGCATCGTGAACATCATCACCAAGAAGGGCAGCGCAGCCGGCATGCAACTGGGCAGCGAGGTCGGGGTGACCTCGGGCTTTCAGGGCTCGCGCGACCATCAGTACCGTCTGGCGCAATCGATTGCCGGAGGCAACGACCGGGTGCAGGCGCGGCTGGGCATTGCCCTGCAGAACAACGGCAGCTTTTACGACGGCAAGGGAGCGCCGGTACGCACCGATATCGCCCAGACGGACACGCAGAACACCAAGGGGGTGGATGTGCTGGGCAATATGCAGATCAAGATCAGCCCGCAGCAGACGCTGGGGCTGACGGGCCAGTACTACCGCAACCGGTTTGATGGATCGTCGTACCTGTACGGCGGCCCCAATCTGGCAGGCATCATGGGCGGAAAACCGGAGCTGCTCGAGCAGCGCGGCGGTTTCGTGAGCGATGTGATGCCCAAGACCGAGCGCGCCCTATTCAATGCCGACTACCACGCGGCACAGGTATTTGGCGGGCAGGATCTGTATGTGCAGGGCTTCTGGCGGCAGGAAAAGCTGGATTTCGCGCCATTTCCAAGCTCGGTGGTGACGGCATCGCGCCAGAATACCGACACCTGGGGGCTGAAGGCGGCCCTCTCCAAGACCTGGGGCGACATCAATCTGCGCTACGGCGTCGATTGGGACCGCGAGAGCTTTGATGGAGAAGGCGCCGTTTTCGACACGGCGCAGTCCCTTGCATCCGGGGGCATGGTCAACCGCCAGATCGGCACCGTGGGGCGCTATGCCGGCTACCGGGTGAACACGGCTGCTGCCTTTGCACAGGCGGAATGGAAGCTCGACCCGCAGTGGACGCTCAACGGTGGCCTGCGCTACCAGAAGACCGACCTCACGGTCGATGACTTCGTGGGTTACACCCAGCAGCTGTCCATGCTGCTGGGCCGGGGCACCAGTGCAGATGCCATCCCGGGCGGCAAGAACAGCTACAACGTCAGCCTGTTCAACCTGGGCGCGCGCTACAAGATCGATGCTGCGCGCAGCACCTGGCTGAACTATGCGGAAGGCTTCGAGCTGCCCGACCCTGCCAAGTACTACGGCCAGGGCAGCTATGTGGCCAAGGGTGCGCACTGGCAGCTGGTGTCTGCCATCGACCCGGAAAGCTCTCCGCTCAAGGGTATCAAGACGCGCCAGCTGGAGTGGGGCTTCAAACAGGCCAGCGGTGCGCTGCGGGCACAGACGGCGCTGTTCTATGCATGGTCGGACCAGACGCTGCAGCTCAACAACAGCAACAACAACGTGACCATCAATGTGGCCGATGAAAAACGCCGCAACTACGGATGGGAAGGCACCATCGATTACACCGTCGCCCGTGGCTGGGATGTGGGTGGCAATGCATTGTGGATCCGTTCGGAGACGCGGCAAAACGGCAACTGGGCCAAGCAGAGCATCATGACGGCAAGCCCGTCCAAGCTGTCTGCCTATGTGCAGTGGAGCCCCAACCCCGTGACGCTGCGCCTGCAGGCAACGCATATGTTTGCGCTCAAGGACGCAAGCGCGCTCAAGATCGACGGCTTCACCACGGTTGATCTGATGGGCGGCGTCAAGCTGCCGGTAGGGCGCCTGAACTTCGGCATTCAGAACCTGCTGGACAAGCAATACCTGACCACCTGGTCGCAGCGCGCCATGGCCCTGTACGGCACGGGCGCGGTCTCGCCGCAGGCTTTTGCCTTCTATGGGCGCGGCCGCACCTTTGCCCTCAACTATGCCGTGGAGTACTGATGCATGGCTGCGGTGACGCAAGGGGCTGACGTGGGCGCAACGCACACGGCGCCCACAGTGCCCGCGAAGCGGCCATGGCACTTCTGGGCAGTGCTGGTGGCGCTGTATGTGGCGCAGGGCGTGCCCTCGTACCTGATGATCATGACCGTGCCTGCAGCCCTGCGTGCGGCGGGCATGCCCTTGCAGCAGGTCGGCATGCTGTCGATTCTGATGCTGCCGCTGGTGCTCAAGTTCATCTGGGCGCCCTGGGTGGACCGGTTGCGCCCCCTGCGCTGGGGGCACCGCCGGGGCTGGATCGTCTGCACCCAGCTGGCCACCGTGGCCAGCGTTGCGGCACTGGCCTGGGCGGGGCCGCAGGCGCCCATCGGGCTGATAGTCGGCATCGGCATGTGCATGGCGCTCAGCATTGCCACGCAAGACATCGCCACCGATGGCTATGCCACGCAGCAGTTGCGCAGCGATGAGCTGGGGCGTGGCAACGCGATCCAGGCAGCATCGGTGGCGGGTGGCGTGCTGGTGGGTGGGAGCCTTGCCATGTTTCTGGTGGAGCATTGGGGCTGGTATCCCACCATGGGCCTGATGGCACTGCTGTGCCTGCTTCCGCTGCTGGCCCTGCCGTGGATGAAGGAGACCGGGCAAGATGCCGATGGGCTCGCCAGCGGCGAGGGTGAGCAGCCACACCGGGCCAGCATTCGCCGGTTCTTTGCCCGGCCGGGGGTATGGACCGTGCTCGGGCTGGCCGTGGTATACCGGCTGAGCGAGGGCATGCTGCGCTCGATGGAGAGCAGCTACCTGCTGCACAGCGGGTTGAGCCTGAGCCAGGTAGGGCTGATTGCCGGCAGCGGCGCAGCCATTGCCGGGCTGGCAGGCAGCTATCTGGCCGCGCGCTGGCTGCAGCGCAGCAGTCGTACGCAGGTGCTGCTGGGCCTGAGTACCTTGCGTGTGCTGGCATTTGTGTTGTTTTTGCTGCATTCGCTGCAGTGGTTGGGCGGGGCGGTACCACTCGCGGTGCTGGCGGTCGGCCTGAGCGTGCAGCGCTATATGGAAATGGTGGCGCTGTATGCACTGTTCATGTCCACCGCAAGCCGCAGGCAGCCGGGTACCGACTTTTCAATCCTGGTCTGCGCAGAACTGACCAGCTACATGCTCAGTTCCATGGCGGGCGGCTTTATCGCCAAACAGTTTCAATTTACCGGCCTCTTTGCCACTGCCAGCGTGATTGCCGTGGGTTGCTGGTTGGCTACCTACTGGCTGCTGCAGCGTCAGACGGCACAAACCGAAGATGTGCAGGCAGAAGCACCGATGGCGGTGGGGAGAGCGGACACATGAGTGCAACAGAGATAGATACCGAGATTGAGTCGCAGGCGCTTGCGGCGCGCATCACCCTGCCGCGCGCTGCAGCCTATGTGCAATGGCTGGTGCGCCACTGGCGCGACGAGGGGGTGGATGTGGAGGAGCCTGTGCCGGGCCAGGTGCGGTTGTCGCTCACCGATGTCGGTGTGGTGGAGCTGAACGTGGTGGCCACGCGGCAGCTCGACTGCAGGCTGGCGCCTGCCACCGCACGCATGGGCGAGCTGATGCAGCTGTCACTGACCGAACATCTGGCCGAGTTTGCCGACGAAATGGCGTGGCCCGATGGCAGCTGGGATGTGGCGTGGAGTGGGCAGGCCCCGCGCAGCCCCGGGCAGCTGCAGGTGTTGCAGGTAGGCAGCAACCGGGCGTTGACCCCGCTGATGCGCCGCCTGCGCCTGCAAGGCGATGGCGTGCGCGCTTTTGCCGACGGCCTGCATGTGCGCATGCTGCTGCCCACACCCGGCCAGACGCCTGCCTGGCCCGAGGTGCAGCAGGATGGCCGCCTGCAGTGGCCCATGGGAAAACCGCGCATGCCGCGCCGTACCTATACGATCCGTGCTATCCATTTGGAAGAGCAGTGGATGGATGTGGATGTGCTGCTGCACCCGGATGCGAAACCAGGCGTACAAGTTGATGGGCCAACAGTGGCGGGCGCATCGCCCGGCGCAGGCTGGGCTTTGCAGGCCGCACCGGGCAGCACTGTCGGCGTGCTGAGCCCTGCAGGCGGCCTGGCGCCGCGCGCTGCGCGGCGTGTGCTGGTGGCCGATGCCTGTGCGCTGCCGGCTGCGGCGCGGTTGGTGCAGGCCGCACCCGATACGCCGCCTTCAGGCCTGCTGCTGTGGGTGGCGAATCCGCAGGAGTGCGCTGCCTGGGATGTGGAGACTGCATCAGGCGTCGATCCCACCTGGATATGCAGTGGCGCGCCTGGCGCCTCACCGGCAGAGATTGACCAGGTGCTGCGCTGGCTGGCGTTGCAGGATTGGAGCGGCGCAGATACAGTCCTGTGGGTAGCTGGCGGCCTGCCGTTGACGCAGGCGGTGCGCAGTTGGGTGGCGGGCCAGTCGCATCTGGCGCGCGTGCGGTGCATGATCCATACCTATTGGCGTTGATGAATACAGAGATTTCTGCGGCAACCACGGGGCCGCGAGCCATTCCCAAAAGCGTATGGGCCCTGGGCTTCGTGTCGATGTTCATGGACATTTCCTCCGAAATCGTCCATGCGCTGCTGCCGGTGTACATGGCCACCGTGCTGGGCGCCACGGCGCTGCAGGTCGGGCTGATCGAGGGCATTGCCGAGGCGACAGCATCCATTACCAAGGTGTTCTCAGGCGCCATCAGCGACCGTTTTGGCAAGCGCAAGCTGCTGGCGGGCATCGGCTATGGCCTGGGGGCGCTTACCAAACCGGTGTTTCCGCTGGCAACCGGGCTGGAATGGCTGGTGGGCGCGCGTTTTATCGACCGCATCGGCAAGGGCATACGGGGCGCGCCACGCGATGCGCTGGTGGCCGATGTCACGCCCGCCGAGCTGCGGGGCGCCGCCTACGGCCTGCGCCAGACGCTCGATACGATTGGTGCCTTTACCGGCCCGTTGCTGGCCATGCTGCTGATGTGGTGGACGGCCAACAACTACCAGTTGGTCTTCTGGCTGGCGGTGCTGCCAGCATTCATTGCAGTCGCCATTTTGGTGATCTTTGTCAAGGAGCCCGCGCATGCGTCGCCCGTCCAGGCGCGGCGCATGCCGCTCAGCCGGGCCCAGATGCAGCGCCTGGGCCGCAGCTACTGGTGGGTGGTTGCCATTGGGGTGGTGATGACGCTGGCGCGGTTCAGCGAGGCTTTTCTGGTGTTGCGTGCGGTCGATGCGGGCTTGCCAGCCATGCTGGCGCCGCTGGTACTGGTGGTCATGGGTGTGGCCTATTCGCTCTCGGCCTATCCGGCAGGCGTGCTGTCTGACCGCCTGCCGCGCCACCAGGTGCTGGCAGCGGGCATGGTGCTGCTCGTGCTGGCCGATCTGGCGCTCGCGCTGCTGCCCGGGCTGTGGGGGCTGGCGCTGGGTGCGGCGCTTTGGGGGCTGCACATGGGGTGCACGCAGGGCTTGCTCAATGCCATGGTGGCCGACACCGTGCCCGCAGACCTGCGCGGCACCGCCTTTGGGGTGTTTCACCTGCTGGCAGGCGTGGCGCTTCTGCTCGCCAGCGTGATTGCCGGGGCCCTGTGGGACCGCCTGGGCCATGAAGGCACCTTTATCGCCGGGGCGGTGTTTGCGACGGTGGCGATGCTGGGGTTTGTCGCCAGGCGGCAAAGGGCCTGAGAAACCTGCCCTAGGAGCCTGTTCAAAGTACACGGCCATCGCCTGCGCGCGCTGCAGAAGCGCCAAATGCGCAGTTTTATTTCGCCCGGTCCAGCGTCAGCTGCGGGCCGATGCGCGTCATGTGAAAACTGTTGAGAAAGCTGTTGCCCAGCAGCACATAAGGCATCTCACCCGCGCCAATCACGGCGTCCACGTTGCGCAGCTCCACATCGGAGATGCGCACGCTGGCCAGTTGAACGTACCAGCCTTGCGCCACGCCATTGGCCGTGCCCATGCGTACCGCGCGGCCCTTGGTGTAGTCGATGCCCAGCTTGCGCGCCTCGCTCATGCCCATGCTCACGGTCGTCGCTCCGGTATCCACGAGAAAGCGCGTGCTTTTGCCATTGATCATGCCGGGCGTCAGAAAGTGGCCCTGCGGGTTGGCCATCAGCACAATGCGGCCTGTGTTGCTGGAGGGCAGCGTGCTACCCGTCACGCTGACGGGTGATTCGCCCAGGCGCAGGGTGAGGGGCTGGCCGCCAATGCGCACCTGGGCTTCGCCATCCTTCACGCTGACGACCTGCACCTTTTGGTAGCTGCTGCCAGCTTCCACCGCCTTGGGGGCGCCGCCATCCACCACGAGCAGGGCCTTGTTGCCCAGAATGCCGGTCAGTGCAACGGATTTGGGGGCTTCATCCGCCTCCTGCGCACTGGCGGCACCGCCCGCGCAGGCCAGCGCCAACAGTGCCTGGCAAAAGGCGGCACGGGTGGCTCGGGCAAAGCGGTGCGGAGGGCTCATGATGAAATAGCTGCTGGCGCTTATCTATAGAGCGCTTGTTGCTATGAAATATATAGTGAAAATATCAAGAAAAAGGCAGGCACCTATGCCAGCTGCCTGCCTTTGCCTTGGCCAAAGGCTGTGGCTCAGTCACGGAAGTTGTTGAAGGACAGCGGCACGTCGGTCACTTCCTTCTTCAACAATGCCATGGCCGCCTGCAGATCGTCACGTTTGGCGCCGGTCACACGCACGGCGTCGCCCTGGATGGCAGCCTGCACCTTCATCTTGCTTTCCTTGATGGCTTTCTGGATTTTCTTGGCCAGTTCCTGCTCGATGCCGTTGCGCACCTTGATGACCTGCTTGACCTTGTCGCCGCCCACCTTCTGGACATTACCCTTGTCGAGGAAGCGCACGTCCACATTGCGCTTGGTCAATTTGTTGCGCAGGATGTCTTCAACCTGCACGAGCTGGAAGTCGGCGTCGCCGAACAGGGTGATTTCCTTGTCCTTGAGCTCGATGGCAGCCGATGTGCCCTTGAAGTCAAAACGGGTGCCGATTTCCTTGGCCGAATTCTCGACAGCGTTCTTCACCTCGACGAAGTCGGCTTCGCAAACCGTGTCAAACGATGGCATACATACTCTCCTTGCAGATCAGGCAAGCTTGCCTGCGTGGGTCGCTACAAGTGCGACAATCTACCGATGTTAGTCGAGAAAAATGCCCCGCTGCAGCAATACAACACCTTTGGCATCATGGCCCGCGCCATGAATCTGGTGCGCGTGCAGTCCGAACAGGATATCCGTGAGTTTCTGGCTGGCCCACCCCTGGGCGCGAGCCGCCAGGTGGTGGTGCTGGGGGGGGGGAGCAACATCGTCATCACCGGCGATGTGGAGCCGACCGTATTCAAGATGGAGATCATGGGCAAGCGCCTGGTTGCCGAGACGGACAGGCACTACATCATCGAGGTCGGGGCGGGCGAGGTCTGGCACGACGTGGTGGCCTGGAGCCTGGAGCAGGGCTACCCCGGGCTGGAGAATCTAGCGCTGATCCCGGGCACCGCAGGTGCGGCGCCCGTGCAGAACATTGGTGCCTACGGCATCGAGCTGCAGGACCGCTTCGATTCGCTGGACGCCGTGGACCTTACCAATGGCGAGAGCTTCAGCCTGAACGCCGCCCAATGTGCTTTCGGCTACCGTGACTCGGTTTTCAAGCACGCACCAGCTGAAACGATGCCCCTGACCATGATTGCTCGTGCCACCGGCTCCACGGCACCGCGCGGCATGGGCCTTGCGGGCAGGGCGGTGATCACCCGCGTGCGCCTGCGCCTCGCCAAGGACTGGAAGCCTGAGTTGAGCTACCTGGACCTGACACGCAAACAGGCGGAAAAAGGTGTTGAGAACCCCACGGCGCAGGATATTTTCAGCTGGGTGGTCGAGATCCGCCGCGCCAAGCTGCCCGATCCGGCAACCATCGGCAATGCAGGCAGCTTTTTCAAGAATCCGCAGGTGAGCAGCGAGGTGTGCGAAGACATCATTGCGCGCGAACCCAAAATCGTGCATTACCCGATGCTGGATGGCAGCGTCAAGCTCGCCGCTGGCTGGATGATCGATGCCTGTGGCTGGCGCGGCAAGAGCATCGGCAAGGCGGGCGTGTACGACCGGCAGGCGCTGGTGCTGGTCAACCTGGGGCAGGGCGACAACAGCGTGACGGGAGGCGAGGTGGTCACCCTGGCGCAGGCCATCCAGGCCAGCGTGTATGAGCGCTTTGGCATCCGGCTGGAGCCGGAACCCATCGTCTGGTAAGGCCTGCCCGGGAGCACGACATGACCCGCAATGAATTCCTCATGGTATTTGCGTGGTTGTATGTGCTGCCGTTTGTCGTTGCTTGTCTGGCCTTGTTGGCATATGGCAGGTATGCCTGCAGGCAATTGACCTGGAAGCGTTATGCGCAGGCTGCAGGGCTCATGGCCTTGCTGGCCGTCCCCGTAGGCACGGGCATGGTACTGGCTGTGCCGTATTGGCTGCTGGTGAGAGACTGGCCTGTCATGTGGGCGCCGTGGATGTTCATGACGCTGGGTTGCGTGCTGCCGTTCGCCTGCAGGTGGCTGATGCGGTGACGGCAGGTATTCCGAGGCAATCAGATGAAACAGACCCCTGGCGCTTAAGGGTAGGGCGCTGGTAGCTACTGTATTCATAGCAATCCATGGCATCCGCGTGACTGCCGTGATCCGTATCCTCCGCAACAATGGAGGCACAGCGATCACAGAGACGGAGCGGCTTTTCCATGAACGGCGCAAAAAGTTTGGTCAAGACCTTGTTGGCCGCAGGTATCGACACCTGTTTTGCCAACCCGGGGACGAGCGAGATGCATTTTGTGGCGGCGCTGGACCAGGTGCCCGGCATGCAATGCGTGTTGGGCCTGCAGGAGAACATCGTCACCGGCATGGCGGATGGCTACTACCGCATGGCGCGCAAACCCGCCTGCACTCTGCTGCATTGCGGGCCCGGTCTTGCCAACGGGCTGGCCAACCTCCACAACGCGCGTCGCGCGCGCAGCGGAATCGTCAATATCGTGGGCGACCAGGCCACCTACCACCGACCGCTCGATGCACCATTGACTGCCGACACCGAGGCGTTGGCGCGTACGGTGTCGGCCTGGGTGCATACGGCTGGCACGCCCGCAGATGTGGGACGCGATGCCGCGCTGGCCGTGCGCGCGGCCCGCACGTTTCCTGGCCAGATTGCCAGCCTCATCCTTCCGGCCGATACCAGTTGGGGCGAGGGCGGCGAAGTTGCTGGCGCACTGCCCGAGCCGCAGCCCGCACCGCTCGATCCCCATGCCGTGGAAGGTGTTGCCCGGGCCTTGCGCAGCGGTCAACATGCATTGCTGCTGCTGGCCGGAGATGCCGCCTTTGAAGAAGGTCAGCAGCAGGCCTGGCGCGTGGCCAGTGCCACGCGCGCGGCCCTCATGCTCGACTACGTCTGCGCCCACGTACAGCGTGGAAGAGGGCGTTTGCAGATCGAACGCGTGCCTTACGGCATGGAAGCGGCCATCCAGGCGCTGGCGCGGTTCGAGCACATCATTCTGGTGGGCGCCAAGCCGCCGGTGGGCTTTTTTGCCTACCCGGGCCTGCCATCCACCCAGTACCCGGCCACGGCGCAATTGCACACCCTGGCCCGGCCGGAGCAAAGCGCCACCGAGGCATTGCGCGCTCTGGCCGATGCGCTGGGCGCGCCTGCGGTGGCGATTCCCGATCCCGGCCCGCGCCCCGAGGCAGCCCGTGGCGCCCCCACGCCCGAAGGCCTGGCCCAGACTGTGGCGGCGCTGATGCCCGAGGGCACCATTGTGTCGGACGAATCCATCTCGTATGGCCGGGGCTTTTATCCGCATACCTTTGCTGCACCTGCGCACGACTGGCTGCACCTGGGCGGCGGTGCCATTGGTGACGGCATGCCGGTGGCCACTGGCGCTGCGCTGGGGGCACGCAAAGAGCGGCGAGTCATCAACCTGCAGGCAGACGGCTCGGCCATGTACAGCCTGCAGGCGCTGTGGACGCAGGCGCGCGAAGGCCTGCCGGTCACCACCATCCTCCTCAACAACAGCAAGTACAACATCCTGATTGGTGAGTACAGGAACGTGGGCGCCACCCCAGGGCCCACGGCCATGGGCATGCTGGATCTGGGTAACCCGGGCATCAATTGGGTGGCGCTTGCCAATGGCATGGGTGTGGAGGCCGCCCGCGCCACCACCATGGAGGCCTGCAGCGACCTGCTGCGTGCCAGCTTTGGCAAGTCTGGTCCCTTCCTGATCGAACTGATGGTGTAGATGGTGTAGGCCTGGTTCGATCCGGTCCGATAGCCATTGCGCGGCTGCGAACGCCGCTTTGGCGCCAAGGGCGCGAGCGCGGAAAGGCAGGAGGCCGCAGGATGCTGCCGCTCTGTGGCATTGCCGCGCTCGCCTTTTTGGGGGGCGTGCAGTCCGATGGCGCGGCTGCCCCGAGCGCATCTTGTGCAAGGCCTCCAGGAAAGCCCTTTTCCCCCCGGCATTGCGGCCACACCCTCTAGCTGCCGTAGCAGCATGCCCATGGGTAAGGCGGGCGATGCCTGCCTTCATTTTTGCGCATGTTTTTCGCTATGGCTGCGAGATCAAGCCATTCAACAGGCAATCGTCTATGGCGAAGAGACTCCGTGACAGCGGAGGGAGACACACCGTGCCCTGTCAATCAATAAGCAAAAATTGTATGTTTTGTGAGTAAATGCTTATCTTCTATACCTTGTTGAGCAATGAATAATTATTCATTCATGCAGATTCATCAATGAAGAAGATTCAATTTTTTTCAAAATTAACAAAATCTATTTTATTGAAATATTCATAAACTAAGGTCAATTAGCCGACATACGTAATTACTTTTATAAAAACTATCAGTACCATTGAGTGATTCAATTTTTCCTTATTGGAGATCGCCCGATGGTTCGCTCTTCCCGTGCTTGCACGCAGGCCTTTTTTGCCGCATTGGCGGCCCTCATGCTGTGTATTGGCACGGGTGCTGCACAGGCGCAAAGCGTGCAGGCGCGTGTGCAGCCTGCGGATATGGCCAAGCAGGCCACTGTGCAAAGGCACCAAGCCTTGGCCCCGGTGCCTGCAGTGGTCGATCTGGGTGCCTGGGCGGCTCCCAAGACAGCAGCGGCGCGCAGCGATGTGGTACAGATCGGTGCCCGCCGAGCAGTCACTCTGACTGGGACGACCCAGGCCACTGGCGCCTTGCTCCAGTGGCAGGCGTCGGGAGAAGGGGGCCTCGTGGCGGCTGTGAGCTTTGTCTCCGATGATGCGTTCGGTCTGCGCGCAGGCCTGCAGATCGGCTCTTTGCCAGGCAATGCCACTGTCCGTGTCTATGCCCCTGATGACCGTGACGGGGCATTCGAAATATCCGGCCGAGGCATTGCACAGATACTGCAGAACAACAACCAGGCGGGAGAGGTGCCAGCGGCGGCAAACACCTGGTGGACGCCTGCGGTGGATGGCAACGAGCTGACGGTGGAAATCCAGCTGCCTGCTGGCGCAGCGGCCAGCGACGTGAAAGTGTCCATCCCAAGCCTCGTGCACATCTATGAAAACATCTTCGCCCTGATCAACGACGGCACGCAATTCCAGGCCAAGCTCAACAACGCCGCCAGTTGCACGCTGGACTCCACCTGCTACGACGCCTATGCCCGCCAGCGCGATGCCGTGGCCCGCATGCTCTATGTGAATGCCGACGGCGCTTTCCTGTGCACCGGCACGTTGCTCAATGACCGCACAGGCAGCGGCACGCCATACTTCATGACGGCCAACCATTGCATCAGCTCACAGGCCGCCGCGTCGAGCTTGCAGACCTTCTGGTTCTACCGCACGCCCAGTTGCAACAGCCGCCTGTTGTCTTCGGCCAGCAAAACCCTCAAGGGCGGGGCCAAGCTGCTGTATACATCGGCTACCCCCGATGCCACCTTGCTGGTATTGAACGACACCCCACCTGCCGGTGCCGTGTTCGCAGGATGGGATGCCAATGCCGTGGCCAAGGGCGCTGCCGTGGTGGGCGTGCACCACCCACGTGGCGACCTGCAGAAAATCAGTTTCGGCAATGTGGTGGGCAGCACCGATTGCAAGCCGGGCAAGGGCGTCTTCACCTGTTACGCCAGCGATGCCATGGGCGAGAACTACTACCGCGTGCAGTGGAGCCAGGGCATGACTGAAGGCGGCAGCAGCGGCTCGGCCCTGTTTGTCAACGGCGTGCTCACCGGCATGCTCTCCAATGGCTCGGCTTCGTGCACCAATGTCGGCGGCTTCAACAACTATGCGCGCTTTGACCGGGTGTTCCCCGCCATCCAGCAATGGCTCTTTGCCGAAGTGGCCGCGTTTGCCGCCGACAGCCATGGCCGCAGCGCCGTCTTCCGCTTCTACAACGCCGAGACCGGCGCTCACTTCTATACAGCCAGTGTGGAGCAGCGCGACGCAGTGATCGCCGTATTCCCGGCCTTCCAGTATGAAGGTGTGGCCTTTTATGCGTATAGCCAACAGGCGGGCGCAGGCCTCGTACCGGTCTACCGCTTCTACAACCAGCAGAACGCATCACACGTCTACACCGTGAGCACCTCCGAGCGCGACGCCATGCGGGCCAACCCCGCCGTGTTCAGCGACGAGGGCGTGGCCTGGTGGGCGCAAGCGGGCGAAAGCTCCGCAACCCAGGCGGTGTTTCGCTTCCTGAACCAGCAGACGGGTCGTTATTTCTACACTGCCAGTGCCCAGGAGCGCGATCAGGTCATCGCAACCTACCCCCAGTTCCAGTACCAGGGTGTGGCTTACAGCGTGTGGGTTGGGCAGTAAACAAGCCCAGTGTTGCGGCCTCTTGTCGAGAGACATTGACAGCTTCGGGCCTGGCACAAACAGGCTATCGCCGCCCGGCAATCCACCCATACCCGCTCACCAGCATCACCCCGGCAAGCGCAATCAATGCTCCGATCACAAAGCCGGGTTCGATGGGTTCGTGCAGGAGCCAGGCGCCGAGGATGACGCCAAAGATCGGGGTTAGAAAGGTGAGCACGCCCAGTTGTGATGCCAGGTAGGTGCGCAGCAGCCAGAACCAGGTCAGCAGGCTGGCAAAGGCCATGGGCAAGGCGTTGAAGGCCATGCTGGCCCAGAAGGCGGGTGTGGGGTTGATGCGGCCCTGCCCACTGCCGATTGCAACGGCAACCAGCACCACGCAGCCCACCACCAACTGGTAGAGCAAGGTCTGCGCCGCAGGCAAGGCAGACAGCCGCGTGGTGCGGATGGCGACCGTGGTGGCGCCCCATGCCATGCCCGCCAGCAGAGCGAGCAGATCGCCCCAGAGCATGGTGCCCACGCTGCCGCCCTGGCTTGCGCCAGTTGCACCGTTGCGCCACAGAAAGGCGACCGCAATGCCGGCAAAGGCGAGCGCGATGCCGAGCCACTGCAGCGGTGCCAGCCTTTCCTGGGGCAGCTTGATGTGCAGGCCCAGCGCGGCCCAGATAGGGGCGGTGTAGAGCAGTACCACCATGTGGGCCGCCGATGTGTGGCGCAGGCCTTCGCCCACCAGCACAAATTCCAGCGCAAACAGCGCGCCGACCCACAGGCCCGGGCGCCAGCTTCCATCGCC
This sequence comes from Comamonas sp. 4034, assembly GCF_050434545.1. Taxonomy (NCBI): domain Bacteria; kingdom Pseudomonadati; phylum Pseudomonadota; class Betaproteobacteria; order Burkholderiales; family Comamonadaceae; genus Comamonas; species Comamonas sp. 4034. Next base: position 29,486 of record NZ_JBNDIT010000021.1, read on the forward strand.
CCATTGGATGTGCTCGCCACGCCAGCGCATCCACAGCCACACCAGAATGGCGGCAATGCCCGAGCGCAGGCCGATCTGCATCATCGGGGCCGCATCGTGCGCGGTGGCCTTGAGTACGATCTGCTGGCCGCTCCAGATGAGGCACAGCACGAGCATCAGGCCGATGGCGCGGGTATCGAGGGCTTGGCGGGTGTCCATGGGGCGGGGGCTTGTTTGGGCGGAGCAGGCATTGTCGGCGCAGGTCGGCGCCGGAGCTGTCGCTACCGTTTTCTACAACTGGCCAAATTCGGCCAGTACGGCCCGAACGGCGTCCACAGCCGGGTTGGGTGTGCTCAACTGCCGGTGCGCCACGGCCATCGGACGGATCAGCGGCGGGTACAGGTGGCGGATCTGCACTTCCGGGGCATGCCGCTGGTCTTCCACCTCTTCCAGCGGCAAGAGGGCTGCACTCTGGCAGGCTGCGGCGAGGCTCTTGAGGGCGCCGGGATAGCTGAGCGCCAGAAAAGGGCGAGGCCGGTAGCCCGCCTGCCCAAACCATGAGGCAATCAGGCCATGCATCTGCGTAGGGGCCGAAAACGATGCCCAGCGCCGCTCTGACAGCCATTGCGCCGTGACCTGCTCGGGGGCATCCCACGCGGCGGGCAGCAGGGCCACCATGGGGTCGGCGCGCCAGGGCGTGAGCACGATTTCGGCCATTGCAGGCTGCGGGCTGGCGACGATGGCAATGTCAAGCGAGCCCAATTGCAGGCGCTGCATCGATTGTGCAGAGCCGACGGCTTCCAGCCGTACCTCGACGCCCGGGTTCCGTTCGCTCAGGGCCTGCAGCACCAGCGGCAGCAGCCGGGTGCTCACCCCGGCAGACACGCCCACCCGCACCAGGCCTTCCCGCCCGCTGGCACGGCGCTGTACCAGTTCGACCAAGTCTTCGCTCGCGGCCAGCAGCTTGCGGGCTCCATCGACCAGGGCGTGGCCTGCCGGGGTCAGCGCTGCCTGCCGTCGCCCGCGCACAACCAGCGTGGCTTCCAGCCGGGCCTCCAACTCCTTGATGTGCAGGCTGACGGTGGGCGGCGCCAGATGCAAGGCCTGCGAGGCCGCCGCGAACGTGCCCAGATCGGCGATGGCCACGAGGGTTTGCAGTTGGTCAAGGTTGAGGTTGCGCATGGGAGTGACATCAGAATTTATGAATTGACTGGTCAGTTAATTCAACTTTACATATGTTAGTCCAGGCCCGAGCATCGGGCAACCATGAACCATTCTTCTCTTCTTTCAGACAAGGACGCCGGGCCGGGCCGGTGCGATGGCAATGCGCCTGACGAGGCCGACCCGCAAAGTGATTTGCGGACTGATCCGCGGGGCGATTCGGTGGGTGACGTGCAGGACGAGGTGCGTTGTGGCTTGCCGCCGCGCGTTGGCACCGGATGGCTGCATAGGCTGGCCCGGGCATTGGAGCGCGCCGAGCAGCGCATCACTGAGAACTTTCGTGTGCCGCCCGGGGGCGGCTGAGCCAGGGTGAGTGAAATTTCATGCCAAAAATGGCAGCAGGCGCTTTGCTGTCAAGCGCCAGATGCTATGGAAAGTATAGAAAATTCAGCCTCGCTCAACCACCTGCCGCGCGGGTCAGGGGCTTTTGCCGCCAGGCCAGCACGGCGCCGAGCAGCAAGAATGCGGCCGATACCAGCAAGCCGCGCTGCAGGCCGCCCGCTCCATCGGCCACCCAGCCAACCACGGATGGCCCCACGATCTGGCCCAGCGCAAAAATGGTGGTGAAGGCACTGATGCCAGCGGGCCACGCCGCTTGCGGCAGGTTGTGGCGCACCAGTGCGGTGGTCGATGCCACGACTGAGAGGAACACCGCGCCAAACACCATGCCGGACAAAAAGACCACGGGCGTCGCACTGGTGAGTGCCGGCAGCACCGTCACCACGGCGAGCACCAGGCACAGAATGGCCAGTGATTCGCCGCCCTTGAAGCGGTCCAGCATGCGTGCCCAGATGCGTGAACTGGCCAGCACCGCCAGGCCCAGCGCGGTGTAGAAACCTGTGATCTGAGGCCCGGACATGCCTTGCTGGCGTAGCAGCGCGACGATGAATGTCATGTAGCCGATGTAGCCAGCGCCAAACATGAAGTAGCCAGAGAGTCCAAAGCCGAAATCCCGCAGCGCAAAGCCCTGGCCGGTTCCTGGAGCCGCGGTTGGCAGGCCATCGGCAACGCGGCGCGCGGGCACGGCCATCACGGTTGCGGCCAGCATGCATGCGAGGCCCAGGCTGATCCAGGGCCACTGCCAGCTGTGCGGTGCAGCGTGGTTGGCGGCGGCTTGCAGCGCTGCCGGTACCAGCAGCGCCGACAGCGAGATGCCGATTCCGGTGCCGCCGTAGTACAGGCCAATCAGAAAGCCCGCGCGCTTTGGAAACAGCGAACCCAGCCGCGCCGCAAGCACCCCGCCCGCAATGAACACCCAGGCGCTGGCCGCACCTGCCAGCACGCGCTGCAGCATCAATGCTGTTGTGCCCGTGGCCCAGCCAGACACCAGCATGAATATGGCCGCCAGCAGCGACCCGGCCATCAGCACCCGCCATGCGCCAATGCGCCGCATCAGGAGCGGCGTCATCAGCGCCCCCGCAAAATAGCCCACGGCGTTGCCGGTGTTCATGGCGCCCGCCAGAAAGTACGACCAGCCCAGGTCTTCACGCATGGGTGGCAGCAGCAGGCCGTACGAGAACCGCGATATGCCCAGCGCAATCGCGGCGCCCAGCGACAGGGCGAGTGCGATGGCAATGGGATGACGCAGGGAGCCGCCCGGGGTGGAAGTGGCAATGGAGGTCATGGTTGGTGATGCCGCAGACGTTTTCATTTCCGGGATGCTACTGATTTGTCTAAAATGATCAATAAGAATCTAAATTAGACGAGTAATGGCCCATTTCATCATCCTAGTGGCAGATGGCACCTTGGCCGGTAGCGTAGGTGCCAGTTTGGACATTCTGGCCTTTGCCCGGCGCTGCGGTGCGCCGGCGGAGCGCGTGGCATGGCAGGTTGCCAGCGCCCGGCCGCAGGTCGCGCTTTCAGGCGGCATGGCCCTGGCGGCGACTCCTGTGGAGCATTTGAAGATGGCTCCCGATGCGGTGTTGGTGATTCCTGGCATCGGGCTCGATGCATCAGCACCGCACGGCACCGACGGTGGTTTGACCGGGGGCGCCACGATCAATGAGCGCTATGCCGAATCGCATTTGCTCTGGCGTATGCAGGCGTCGGATGCGCAGGCGTATGCCGGATTGGCTGCCGCCCATCACGCGGCAGGCGGTGTGGTTGCCGCGTCATGCTCGGGGGTGTTGCTGCTGGGTATGGCCGGGTTACTGGATGGAAGGCGCGCTACCACGCATTGGCGCTTGGGAGATTTTGTACGTCGCCACTTTGGCAAGGCCTTGTTCGATGAAAACCGGATGCTTGTCGAGGACCATCGTGTCATCAGCGCCGGTGCCGCCATGGCGCAGGTGGATCTGATGCTGCATCTGGTGCAGCAGGCGGTGGGCGGCGCCGCTGGCGAGGCCGTGGTGCAGCATGTCATGCGTTACCTGCTGGTGGACAGCCGCAGCTCGCAGGCGCGCTATCGCGTATGGGAGCATCTGCATGCCAGCGAAGACGACACTGCGATGCGCTTTGAGGCTCTGATCGAAGCGCGGCTGCCCCATGTCCCGACGATTGCCGATGCCGCCGAAACCTTGGGCATGACCAGCCGCACGCTCTCGCGCCGCATCGCAGCCAGCACGGGGGCTGCTCCGCTTCAACTGGTCAATACGGTGCGCATGCGCCATGCGCAGCGCTTGCTGGCGCAAGGCGATCTGTCCGTGGACGCCGTCGCCCGGCGCGTGGGGTATGCCAACGGCACGGCTTTGCGCAAGCTCACCCTGAAGATGGCGCAACAGCCGCCCGGTGTTCTGCGGCACGGAATGGAGAGCCCGCAATAGCGGTGCGTGACAGTTGTATCCCCGGCGGTGGCGAGCGCGGGAGAACGTGGCACCTATACTGTTCCCTGATTAAAACAACAGAGGAGACACAGTCACCATGGCAGCCCTTACTTCTACTTTGCGTTCCATCTTGCTGGTGTCTTGTGTGGCATTGCCGTGCGCGCCCACATGGGCGGCGCGCAACTTCACGCCGCAATCGGGAACCTGGGTTGTGAGCAGCGAAGTCGATGGCAAACCCGGACGGGGTCTGGCGATCGATGTGCAAGGCAATACCTTTTTCATGCAGGTGTTCGGGTACGAGAAAAACGGTGATGCCACGTTCCACATGGCAACCGGGCAGCTGGATGGCGACACCATTACCGCTCCGCTGATACGCTACACAGGTGGACGCAGCTTTGGCAGCGCGGCCCGGGATGCGGCGGCAGAGCAATCGGTGGGTGATGTGACCGTGAGCTTTCGCAATGGCCTCAAAGGGACCGTACAGTTTCCTGGCGAGCCTGCAGTGGCAATCGAGCGGTTTCTGATCGACAGCAACGAGGTCAGCTTGGTCAATCCGCTCGCGCAACTGGGTTATAGAACGTCGCGGGTGCTGGCCATGGATGAGGGCGGTGCGGTGGCGTATGACTGGGCCATCACGATGACGCGCCGAGAAGATGGTGTGGCAATGGCAAGGCTGTCGCAGGCTTACCCCATGAGCACCTACCTGAGCTACAAGCCTTTTCAGGATTTTGAATGCTATCGCATCCGATCATCGGCGCAGCTCGATTGCAAGGCCATCCCCACGAAGGTGGATGAGTGGCCCGACGTGAAAACACCGCAGGTCGATGCCCTGCGCCTTTGGTTTGCTGCAGAGGAGGTGCTGGGGTCTGCGCGTGTGGGGGGCGATCAGCCCGCCAACGTATCGCTGATGGGGCGGACGCGCGGCGCCTACTACTGGACCTCCGCCGGTTTGGGGGGGCCTAATGGACGCTATCGCCTGAGGGATTCGTTCGAGCAGAGCTTTCACGGAGCAAGCGCTCCGTTTGAGTCGTGCATGATCTCCTGCGAGATAACGATGGTCTACAGCACGCTCATGCCCTACAACGGCACCTGGATGGTGGAAGATGAGATCACCGGCAAGCCCGGGCGTGGTCTGGCACTGGATATTCAGGGCGAGACCGCCATTCTGCAGGTGTTCAACTACCGGGCAGATGGGCAGCCTACCTTCCATATGGGCAGTGCCGGATACGGCACCAGGGGAGCGGACTCTCGCGCTTCGCTGGCCGTCATTCCGTTACGTGAATACGCGGGCGGAAAAAGCTTGGGAGGCCCCACCCAGCCCGCACGGGTCAAGGCCGAAGCAGGAGATGCGCAGATTGAATTCAGCGCTGCGCCTCCTGCAACCGAAACCAGTTGGTGGGATGACGGCAAGATCAAGCTGCCAGGGGAGGCCCCGGTGCGCATCCGTCGCCTGCAAATGGATGCGCCAGCCAGCTTTGCCGAGCGAATGCTGGGTGAATGGTATCTGCCGTTCATTGGCAAGACGCTGAAACTGGTCAGGGTCGATGGTGATGCGGTGACGACCGCCAATGGCAAGGAGCGCTGCACACTGAGCCAGGGAAGCCAGGGAACGGATTTGAGCTGTGGACAGCCGCAAGGCAACGCCTGGGTGTGGTTTCAGCGTTTGAAAATACCCACCTCGTTCAGAGACGACGATTCCATGATCCGCTTGCGTGATCGTTTTGGAAATGCTGCGGGTCTGGGAAAGATGGAGTGATATCCGGAGGAACATCCACAAGAGCCGGTAGCCCCTATGGCCTTGGTATCCGGCGCCCGGGCACCCTGCAGCCAGGTATTTTCAGGGCCTGGTCGGCGAGCCTGCAACAGCTGCACACCGAGTGGCGTGCATGACAGGCGCACCACCACCGAGGCGCAGGGCTGTTATTTGAGGTTGCCCGACAGAAAGCGAGCCAGGCGCTCGCTCTTGGGGTTGGCCAGCACTTCGCGCGGGTTGCCTTGCTCTTCGATCACGCCCTTGTGCAGGAAGACGACGTGGTTCGACACCTCGCGGGCAAACCCCATTTCGTGCGTCACGACGAGCATGGTGCGGCCTTCCTGGGCCAGCACCTGCATCACGCGCAGTACTTCGCCGACCAGTTCGGGATCAAGCGCGGAGGTGGGCTCGTCAAACAGCATCACCTCAGGCTCCACCGCCAGGGCGCGGGCAATGGCCACGCGCTGCTGCTGGCCACCGCTCATGTGGCCGGGGTAGGTGTCTTCGCGGCCTTCGAGGCCGACGAGCTGCAGGTACTTGCGCGCGCGCGCCACGGCTTCGTCCTTGCTGAGCCCCAGCACATGGACGGGCACTTCAATGATGTTCTGCAGCACCGTCATGTGCGCCCACAGGTTGAAGTGCTGGAACACCATGGCCAGCTTGGTGCGCAGGCGCTGCAGCTGCTTGGCGTCCGCCGCGTCCAGGTCGCCGTTGCGGGCGGGCTGCAGTTTCAGCTCTTCACCCGCCACGATGATGCGGCCCTGCTGCGGGTGCTCGAGCAGGTTGATACAGCGCAGGAACGTGGATTTGCCGGAGCCGGAGCTGCCGATGATGCTGATCACGTCGCCGGGGCAGGCGTTGATCGAGACGCCCTTGAGCACGGCGTTGCTGCCATAGCTCTTGTGAATGTCCAGCGCCTGCAGTTTGTAGTTGGATGCGTTCATAACAATGCTCGAATTCTATTTTCTTCTGCAAGCCCGCCTCAGGCCTTGCGCGGGGCCAGATAGCCAAGGAAATGGCGCTCCGCAAGGCGGAAGAGACCAATCAGGATGAAGGTGATGCACAGGTACACCACGGCTGCGGCGATATAGGCCTCAAACGGCAGGTAATAGTCGGAGTACACGCGGCTGGCGGCGCCGGTCAGGTCGACCAGCGAAGGCACGGTCGATGCGAGGCTGGTTGAGTGCAGCATCATCACCACCTCGTTGCTGTAGGCGGGCAGGGTGCGGCGAATGGCGCTGGGCATGACGACTCGGCGCATCAACTGCCAGCGGCTCATGCCCATGGCGCGGGCGGCTTCCACTTCGCCCTTGCTGGTCTCGCGGATGGAGCCGGCCAGCATTTCCGCCGTGTAGGCGGCAGTGTTCAGTGTGAAGGCGAGGAACGCGCAGAAGAACGGCTCCTTGAAGTAGGTCCAGGGCCAGACTGCATCCCAGCGCGCCTGCACCCATTCAAGCTGCGAAAAACCGTAGTAGATGAGGTACACCTGAATGAGCAGTGGCGTGCCGCGCATGAAGTAGGTGAAGGCACCCACGGTCTTGCGCAGTATCCAGGAGCGGCTCACCAGGGCCAGTGCGCCCAGCAGCGCAAGGACAGCGCCGATCGCCAGGCTGGCAATCAGCAGCTTGAGTGTGGTGATGAGGCCCTCGCCGTACAGGGCCAGGGTGTCCGGCTGAAAGATGACTTCCCAATTCATAACTGCACCTTTTCCGTTCCGAGGCTGTAGCGCGCATTGAGGCGGCGCAGCGCCCACAAAGAGGCCGAGGTGTAGATCAGGTACAAAGCGGCGGTAAACAGGAAGAAGATGAACGGCTGGCGCGCGGCAGCGCTGGCCTGCTTGGCGAGATAGGTCATGTCCTGCAGGCCGATCAGGCTGACCAGTGCGGTCGCCTTGATGAGCACCAGCCAGTTGTTGGTGAAGCCGGGCAGGGCGTAGCGCACCATCTGCGGCAGGGTGATGCGGATGAAGGTCTTGAGCGGGCTCATGCCAAAAGCCCAGGCTGCTTCCATCTGGCCCTTGGGAATGGCCAGGATCGCACCCCGGAAGGTTTCAGTCATGTAGGCGCCGTAGATGAAGCCGATGGTCAGCGAACCGGCGATGAAGGGGTTCAGGTCGACGCTCTGGTCGCTGCCCATCTTCTCCAGCAAGGTGTTGAGGCCGATGGCGCCGCCGTAGAAGATCAGCAGCATCATCACCAGCTCGGGGATGCCGCGCACGATGGAGGTATAGAGCGTGGCCAGCCATACGAGGGGCCGCTTGCCCGAGAGCTTGGCACTAGCGCCCAGCAGCCCCAGGATGGTGGCGGTAAACACCGATGCCAGCGATACGGCCACTGTGAGCAGCGAGCCCATCAGGATCGATTGGAAATATTCACTCATAGTTTCTAGCCTTCAGCACGGGCGCAGCGCAAACGCGCTGGTGGGCCATGTGCCGGGTCGTCAAAGGGAAAGCGGCGCGTCCCAGTTTCGACCCGCTAACACCACCCTTGATACATCGTTGCTTCGCCTTGTCGTACGTTTGTACTGCCTGCGGCTCCGCGCCTCGTCTCAATCGCAAATCTGTGATTTGCTGGATGGCGTTAGCGGCTCTTAGTGGTCTGGGAAATCCGCGCCGCATGGTGTTACCCCTGACAGGAGCCGCCGCAGCGCGCTAAGTGCTGCAGGGCCTGGCGGTGATCAGTTGCCGTAGGGATCGAAGTCGAAGTACTTCTTGGCAATGGTGTTGTAGGTGCCATTGCTGCGGATGGTCTTGATCGCTTCGTTGATCTGCTTTTTCAGGTCGCCCTGGCCCTTGCGCAGTGCAATGCCGATGCCGTCGCCGTAGTACTTGGTCTCGTACTGGTCAGGGCCCTTGTAGCCATAGTCGGCACCTTCGGGCTTGCGCAGGAAGCCGCCATTGACCTCGACCTTGTCGGCCACGGTGCCATCGAGGCGGCCGGACTTGATGTCCAGATAGACCTGGTCCTGGGCTTCGTAAGGAATGATCGAGGCACCTGCGGGCTTGAGCTCGCCCATGGCCCACTTTTCTTGCGTGGAACCCTTGAGCACGCCAATCTTCAGGCCCTTGGTGGATGCGGGGCCGGTGTATTCAGCCGATTTCTTCAGCACCACGGCGCTGGGGGTCTTGTAGTAACGGTCGCTGAAATCAACGACACGGCGGCGCTCGTCGGTCATCGACATCGACGAAACGATCACGTCGTACTTCTTGGCCTGCAGGCCGGGGATCATGCTGTCCCACACCTGCTCCACAAACACGCACTTGCGCTTGATCTGTTCGCACACCGCCTTGGCGATGTCCACATCAAAGCCGGTCACTTCACCCTTGGGGGTCTTGTAGGTGAACGGTTCATAGGTTGGGTCTACCGCGACTTTCAGGTCGGCAGCAAAGGCGGGGGCTGCAACGGCGGCCACAGCCAGGGCGATCAAGGTCTTGCGCATGTGAATCCTCGGATCCTAAAGGTTGATAAGGTGGCTAGCATGCTAGCGGCACCAGCAGGCGCTTTGCAATCAGGAGCATGGGTTTAACGGCCGCTTGTGGCAGCGCGATGACAGCCCTTGCCTTTTTGCCTGCAAAGCGGCGAGAGTGTACGCATTATTGGCAGCCAAAATGGCCAAGTGGTACGAAAATCAACGCGAAAGCGTCGATTTTTACGCACCACAGGGGAAATTACCGATAGGTATTTGGTTATACCGTCAGATTGCCTGCGCGATATGACCAAATGATGCTGCAAACGTCTTGATACGCTCCTCGCAGTGCCCTTTGCGAGCACTGCGGTGCAGGCAAGGGCCTGCACCTTGAACGCATCCCGATGCGGATGCCTTACTTTTTCCAGTAGCCAGGGCGGATCAGCAGGCTGTGGATACGGTAGGGAGCCTTGTCTTCCACGGCGATCTCCATCGGCACAAAGGCCTTGTCGCACTGCAGCAGGTAGCTGCCGGCGTAGGAGATGGGGCTGCGCACCTGGCCAGCAATGCGGCAGGCACCCACACTCTGGTGCAACTGCTGCAATACCTGCTTGACCTGGTCGGTGTTCACTTCCTTGTTGAAGTCTTCGGTGAAGTTCTTCGCATCGGGGACGGCTGCCTTGCCTTCGAATGCGGCATACATGGATTGGAAGCGTTGGGCCAGTGCCTTTTCTGCCGTCGGATTCGGGGGAGGCAGTGCAGGCGCGGCAGGCTGCTTTGCATCGGCAGGTGCCGAGGTGCTGGCAGCGGGCGCTGCCGCTTCTGGCGCGGGGGACGGCGTGGCGGCAGGCGTATCGTCTGCCGCGTAGGCTGCCGTCCAGGTGGCAGCGGTCAGCAGAGTGCACAGCAGCATCTGGCGGCTGGTGGACGAGGGCTGGCGGATCATGTTTTTTTCCTTGGTGTCTTTGTAAAGGCACCACTCTAGTGGCTGTGCCACAGGGGAGGGGTAACACTTCGTTTTTTGTAGCTACTTGCGTATGCTGTGTATACCAAGGAGCGGTTTTATCCTACAAATTCCAACAAGATAAATGCCGGGCTGAGCATCTCTCATCGGTGGGTGATTGGTGCGCTGCGTCAAAGACATGCATTCGCCTTGCCTTACCTTGCCAATGCCAGCAACTGCCAGGAAGCGCCAAGCCTCTCAGGAGTTGCCATGAGCACCTATGGCTTGGTCTCGATTGCTGGATCTGAAATAAAGAAAGCCGCTGCGGCTGCAGCGGCTTTGAGGGGCGGAAGGCGGCGGCTGCCGATTACCGATTACTTCTTGTCGCCACCCAGCTGGGGCAGGGCATGGCCGCTGCCTGCGGTCAGCAAGCCGGTCTGGGTGTAGATGGCCAGCTTGTCGCGGGTATCCATCAGGTCCAGGTTGCGCATGGTCAACTGGCCGATGCGGTCTGCCGGGCTGAACGGCGCATCTTCCACCTTTTCCATCGACAGGCGCTCGGGCGCGTAGGTCAGGTTGGGCGATTCGGTGTTCAGCAGCGAGTAGTCATTGCCGCGGCGCAGCTCCAGCGTCACGGTGCCGGTGATGGCACGGGCCACCCAGCGCTGGGCGGTTTCGCGCAGCATGATGGCCTGCGGGTCGAACCAGCGGCCCTGGTACAGCAGGCGGCCGAGCTTGAGGCCGTTCACGCGGTACTGCTCGATGGTGTCTTCGTTGTGGATGCCGGTGACCAGGCGCTCGTAGGCAATGTGCAGCAGTGCCATGCCGGGGGCTTCGTAGATGCCGCGGCTCTTGGCTTCGATGATGCGGTTTTCGATCTGGTCGCTCATGCCCAGGCCGTGGCGGCCGCCAATGCGGTTGGCTTCCAGGAACAATTCCACCAGGTCTTCAATGCGCTTGCCGTTCAGGGCAACGGGGCGACCTTCTTCAAAGGTGACCGACACTTCTTCGGCCTTGACTTCGACTTCGGGCTTCCAGAATGCGACGCCCATGATGGGGTTGACGATGCGGATGCCGCTGGCGAGCTGCTCCAGATCCTTGGCTTCGTGCGTGGCGCCCAGCATGTTGCTGTCGGTGGAGTAGGCCTTTTCGACCGACATCTTGTAGCCAAAGCCTTCCTTGATCAGGAATTCCGACATCTCGGTGCGGCCACCGAGTTCGTCAATGAACTGCTGGTCCAGCCAGGGCTTGTAGATCTTGAGCTGCGGGTTGGTGAGCAGGCCATAGCGGTAGAAGCGCTCGATGTCGTTGCCCTTGAAGGTGGAGCCATCGCCCCAGATGTTGACGTCGTCTTCCTTCATGGCGGCCACCAGCATGGTGCCGGTCACGGCGCGGCCCAACGGCGTGGTGTTGAAATAGGTGATGCCGCCGGTGCTGATGTGGAAGGCGCCAGCCTGGATGGCGGCGATGCCTTCGCCCGCCAACTGCGCGCGGCAGTCGATCAGGCGGGCCTTTTCTGCGCCGTACTCCATGGCCTTGCGGGGGATGGCGTCGTAGTCCTCTTCGTCAGGCTGGCCCAGGTTGGCGGTATAGGCATAGGGCAGGGCGCCCTTGTTCTTCATCCAGCGCAGTGCGGCCGAAGTGTCGAGGCCGCCGGAGAATGCGATGCCGACCTTCTGGCCGACGGGGACGTGTTGCAGGATGGTTTCCATGGTGCTGTTCTCTATAAAAACGATAGCTGTCAGCGCTTTCTAGCTATGCGCTGGCGGCCAAAAAACCTGTTGCTGGCGCTGCGGCTCAGGCGTAATGGCAGATGTAGTGGTACGACTCGGTCACGCGGATGTCGAACTTGCTGTTGGCAGGCACGCTGAATTTTTCGCCCGGGCTGGATTTCTTCCACTCGTCGCTGCCGTCGAGCCTGTACTCACACGAACCTGCCACGCACTCCATGATCTCGGCGGCAGCCGTGCCAAACGTCAAGGTGGCGGGCAGCACCACGCCCACCGATTGCTTGGTTCCGTCGGCCAGTTGGTAGCTGTGGCTGACGCACTTGCCGTCAAAATAAACATTGGCCTTGGTCGTCAACGTGACGCCAGCGATGCTTGCAGTGGTCATGGAGATTGCGCAAAAAGGAGGAAAACCCCCATTGTAGGGCAGTGCGGCGGGCCCGTGCCTGCTCTCCCCATGCGGGTGGGTCGGTACAGCTGCGCGGGAGACATGGGCAGGCAAGGCTTTCCTGCCCATACAAGGCCAAAGGAAACTGCGCTGACACACTGGGGGCGTGTAGCGCAGTGGCTGGCCGGGGCCGTGCCCCGTTTGATAACAGATTTAGGCGTTCAGCGCCAATGGCGGTGTCCGCCGCCCCAGTAACCTCCGATGCCCAGCTGGATCACCGGTTGCACGGCGATCGGTGCCGCGTAGTAGGCAGGGGCCGGGGCCATGTAGACAGGAGCGGGCGCAGGCATCATGCCGGAGCCGACCACCACGCCAGGCTCGGGCATCGCGCGGTTGGGCCCGGTATTGGCGTAAGGCTGGGGGGCATAGTTGTCGTAGGTGGCGGCTGGTTGAATCGACAGGGGAATCCATTCGCCCGGCTGCGTATCGGTGCGCGTGCTGTAGCGGCGGCCTGCGTATTCGTAGTCAACGGTGTAGCCGTCGGGCTGGTCCTGCGTCACATACTGCGTGCCGCACTGGCGCACCGTCTGGTAACTGGGGTAGCCGCCTTCGAGCTGGTTGCCGATGGCCGAGCCTGCAACCACGCCTACGCCGGTCGCCGCAGCCCGGCCAAAACCGTGGCCCACGCCATTGCCCAGCACGCCGCCAATCACCGCGCCGGCAATGGCGCCCACGCCCGAATTGCGCTGACCGGCATAAACCTGCTGGTCATTGCAAACCTGTTGTGGCACGTTGACCTGGCGGTAATTGGGTCGCACGGAGACGACCTTGCCATAGGGCTGCTCGCCAGCAGGCAGCGGAGGCTGGGCGTTGGACACGGGCTGATCGAGAAACGGATCGGGCTGAGCGGAGGGTTGCGGCTGGTAGCCGTCGTACCTGTCATACACGCCAGAGTTCTGGCTTTGCGCCCAGGCACCTGCACATGCCGTGGCAAACACCAGGGCAGAGAGTGGAGGAATCAATCGGTTGGACAGGAATCGTGGCATACACGCCTCCAAAATGGTTACGAACTTGTGCGGGCTTGGGCGATTAACGCCCCACCAGGATGCCGCGACGACAAGCTTTACAAGCCTTTTCCAGGCCTTGGTACGCAGTGTTGCAAGCCCTATGGATTGGTATGCTACGGCGGCAGCGTTTCCCGCGGTTCGCGCGCAGGTAAAACACAGGTAAAAGAGCCATCAACCATTGCGATGAAAGCCAAACCGGCTGCCTGCGCTGGATTGAAGTGCGCTGGCACTTTAATTTTGATAGCAAGCACCTGCTGCCTTGCCCTTTGCAAAAGGCCCAATCCATCAGGTGCCAGGCGTTCAGGAGGTCTTTTTGCTCCAGGCGGCCTCGTCAAACCCAACGGTGACCGAGCCATCTGCCCATTCGACGACCGGGCGCTTGATGACGCTGGGGTTGTCCAGCATCAGTTGCGTGGCGCTGGCGGCATCGGTGACGCTCTGCTGAACAGCCGCATCAAGCTTGCGCCAGGTCGTGCCCTGGCGGTTGACGAGCTTTTCCCAGGTGGCCTGGGCAATCCAGGTGGGCACATGGCTCTGTGGCACGCCGGCCTTTTTGAAGTCGTGAAACTGGTAGGCAACGCCTTGCTCGTCCAGCCAGGTACGGGCCTTTTTGACGGTGCTGCAATTGGGGATGCCGTAGACGGTGATGGTGTGGTTACTCATAGGTGCAAATGATGACACAGCCCTAATTACGCGACAATCTGGCCCCATGCAAACCCGATTCGACACCCTGGATCAGTGGCTGGCCCACTGCGAGCAGATTCATCCTTCCACCATCGATATGGGCTTGACGCGTGTCAAGGCTGTGGCGGAGCGGCTGGCGCTGCGTTTTGACTGCCCGGTGATCACCGTGGCGGGCACCAATGGCAAGGGCTCGACCTGTGCCATGGCAGAGGCGATAGCCCTGGAGTCGGGCTATCGCCCGGGAGTGTTCACCTCGCCGCATCTCGTGCATTTTGAGGAGCGCTGCCGCGTGCGTGGCGAGATCGTGTCTGCTGCAGATCTGATTGCGCATTTTGAGGCAGTGGAGGCGGCACGGCTGCAGCCGCCCGAAATCTCGTTGACCTATTTCGAGTTCACGACGCTGGCGATACTGCGCCTCTTGAGCCTGGCCAAGCTGGATGTCGCGATTCTGGAAGTCGGTCTCGGTGGGCGGCTCGATGCCACCAACATCATCGACACCGACTGCGCCATCATCACCAGTGTCGATCTCGACCACATGGATCTGCTCGGGCCGGATCGTGAGTCGATTGGTCGCGAGAAAGCCGGCATCATGCGCCCTGGCAAGCCTGCCGTGGTGAGCGACCCCATGCCACCGCAAAGCGTGATCGACCATGCCGAGGCGATTGGTGCCGATCTGTGGCGCTTTGGTCGCGATTTCAACTATGAAGGCGACAAGCAGCAGTGGAGCTGGGCCGGGCGCGGTCGCCGTTATTCGGGCATGGCCTACCCAGCGCTTCGCGGCGCCAACCAGCTGGTCAATGCGTCGGGCGTGCTGGCCGCTTATGAAGCATTGCGTAACAAATTACCGGTCACAGCCCAGGCGGTGCGCAATGGCCTGGCGATGGTCGAGTTGCCAGGGCGCTTCCAGATCGTGCCGGGCCAGCCCACGCTGGTGCTGGACGTGGGGCACAACCCGCACGCCATTGCAGCGCTCACCGCCAATCTGGACGCCATGGGTTATTTCCCGGTCACGCATGCCATCTTCGGGGCCATGCACGACAAGGACCTGACCCCCATGCTGCGCAAGATCGGGCCGCTGATTGATCGCTGGTACTTCACCGATCTGCCCACGCCGCGCGCCGAGAAAGCTGCCGATCTGCAGTCCAAATGGAATGCGGTGCAGCTGCTGTCGGACAAACGCCACGATGTAACAACCAGCTGCCATCCAGACCCCATGGCGGCTTTGCGTGCTGCTATCGAAGCTGCAGAGCCCGCTGATAGAATTGTGGTTTTCGGCTCGTTCTATACGGTGGGTGGGGTGTTGAAGGATGGTGTTCCCCGGCTGGATGCCAAGCACCTGAACTAAGTGCCGCCTGACGGTGGTACGGCCCGACGCTCAACTCCAAATCGTCCATGGCAATTTTCAATCTTCGATGGCCCGGCAAAAAACAGCAGGACGCTGAAAACCAGCGCGTGATCCGTGCGCCCCGCAGCAACCCTGCCGAAAGCGCAGACGCCATGCGGCGCCGCGCGCGCCACCGCCTGATCGGCGCGACTGTACTGGTGCTGCTGGCCATCATCGGCTTTCCGATGCTGTTCGACACCCAGCCGCGTCCGCTGCCGGTGAATGCTTCCATCGAGATTCCGGACCGCGAAAGGGTGGCTGCGCTGAGCGTGCCCCCTGCCGCCTCGGTGGGGCCGGCCCGTACCGACAACGGTCTGGTGGCTGGAGAAGAAATTGTCTCGGGCAGCGGCGCAGGTGGCCACGCATCAGGCACCGCCCAGAATGCAGCAACCGCTGCGGCGGCTGCAAGCGCGGCTGCAGCGGCCGCCGCTTCGGCAAAGCCTGCAGACAAGCCTGCTGTCAGCAAGCCAGAGACCAAGCCCGAAGCCAAACCGGAGCACAAGTCTGAAGCCAAGCCCAAGGAAGAGCCCAAGCCAGCGCCCAAGCCTGAAACCAAACCGGAGTCCAAGCCAGAGGCCAAGCCGCAGTCCAAGCCAGAAACAAAGCCTGAGGCCAAGCCCAAGGAAGAGCCCAAGAAGGAAGAAAAGCCCAAGGAGCAGCCCAAGCCCAAGCGAGATGACGAGGCAGACCGCGTCCGCGCCATGATGGAGGGCCGCAGCAATGCCGCTGCTGCGCCTGCTGCCAAGCCCGAAGCTGCTGCAGCGTCGTCGCGCTACATCATTCAGGTAGGCGCGTTTGCCGAGGCGGAGAAGGCTTCCGAGGTGCGCGCCAAACTGCAGATGGCAGGGGTTTCAGCCTTCACGCAGAATGTGAAGACCTCGGCGGGCAACCGTATCCGTGTGCGTGTGGGCCCCTTCAACAGCAAGGAAGAGGCTGAACGTGCTGCAGCGAAGGTCAAGGCCCAGGGCCTGCCCGCTGCGCTGGTGCCCATGTAGGCACGGGCAGTGGTGCTTGTGATGCAGTGTCATGCCCCCATCTGCTGGCCATACGCCTGGTGCGCTGGCCCGCTTGCCTGAGGCATTCTGTGGCCGCGCTTGACTGGGTGTTGCTGGTGGTGTTGCTGGGCTCGGTGCTGATTGGCGCCTGGCGTGGCCTGGTGTTCGAAGTGCTGTCCCTGGCCAGCTGGGTGCTGGCTTTCATTGCCGCGCGGCTGTGGGGCGAGACGGTTGGTACCTGGCTACCCATGCAGGATGTGGACGAAGGCCTGCGCACAGGGGCGGGCTTCGTGATTGCCTTCATCGCCGCCTTGTTTGCATTGGGCGTCGTGATCTGGCTGATTGGCAAACTGGTCACCATGGTGGGCCTGCGGCCCTTTGACCGTGCCCTGGGTGCCTTGTTCGGGGCTGTGCGTGGCCTGTTACTACTTGTATTGATCGCTCTGGTTTTTCTGCTGACACCGATGCGGGAATCGCAAATCTGGAACACTTCCGTATTGGCACCGTACCTGGTGTCAGCAGTGTCGGTATTGCGGCCATGGATGCCGCAGGAAATGGGAAGACATTGGTCTTCGCTGGTGGACCAGCTCACCGAGGCTGGTTCGCGCATCGCGGCAGAGCCGCGTTAACGTTTTTGGAACGCTCAATATGTGTGGAATCGTCGGAGTCGTCAGTAGCACGCCGGTCAATCAATTGATCTATGACGCGCTGTTGCTGTTGCAACACCGTGGACAGGATGCAGCCGGCATCGCAACGCAACAGGGACGCAAGTTCTTCATGCACAAGGCCAAGGGCATGGTCAAGGATGTGTTCCGCACACGTAACATGCGCGCCTTGCCGGGGAATGTGGGCCTGGGCCAGGTGCGTTACCCCACGGCCGGCAACGCGTACAGCGAAGAAGAGGCGCAGCCTTTCTACGTGAATGCGCCTTTTGGCATCGTGCTGGTGCACAACGGCAACCTGACCAACGCGGTCGAGTTGCGCAAGGAGCTGTTTTCGACGGACCATCGTCACACCAATACCGATAGCGATTCGGAAGTGCTGCTCAATGTGTTTGCGCATGAGCTGGAGCGCGCCACGCGTGGTGTTCCGCTGCAGAAGGCCGACGTGTTCAACGCCGTGCGCGCGGTGCACAAGCGTATCAAGGGATCGTATGCGGTAATCGCGCTGATTGCCGGCCACGGCGTTGTGGCTTTTCGTGACCCCAATGGCATCCGCCCGCTGTGCATTGGCAAGGGGGCGGACGGCACGGTCATGGTGGCGAGCGAATCCGTGGCGCTGGAAGGCACGATGCAGCAGCTCGACCGCGACATCGCGCCTGGTGAAGCCGTGTTCATCGACGATGACGGCACCACCACCTTCGAGCAGTGTGCCGACAACTCCACCCTGCATCCCTGCATCTTTGAATTTGTGTACCTGGCGCGCCCCGATTCGGTGCTCGATGGCATGTCGGTCTACCAGGCCCGCCTGAACCTGGGCGAGACCCTGGCCAAGCGTGTGGTCTCCATGGTGCCGCCCAATGAGATCGATGCCGTGATCCCCATCCCCGAGTCGAGCCGCCCCAGCGCCATGCAATTGGCGCAGTTGCTGGGCAAGCCGTACCGCGAAGGCTTCGTCAAGAACCGCTATGTGGGCCGTACCTTCATCATGCCGGGCCAGGGCACGCGCAAGAAATCGGTGCGCCAGAAGCTCAATGCCATCAGCAGCGAATTCAAGGGCCGCAATGTGCTGCTGGTGGATGACTCCATCGTCCGTGGCACCACATCGAAGGAGATCGTGCAGATGGCGCGTGATGCAGGCGCCAACAAGGTGTACCTGGCCAGTGCTGCGCCGCCGGTGCGTTTCCCCAATGTCTACGGCATCGACATGCCCACCGCCAAGGAGTTGGTGGCGCATGACCGCAGCCTGGAAGAAATTCGCCAGTACATTGGCTGCGATGCATTGATCTACCAGGATGTGGACGGTATGAAGATGGCCGTGGGCAAGCTCAATACCGATGTGCATGGCTTCGAGGCCTCCTGCTTTGACGGCGTCTACGTCACAGGCATCACCGCAGAGGGCATCTCACGCGTCAATGAGGGCCGCGTTGCCACCGAAGAAGACGATGTAGATACCTCGCGCCTGTCGCTGCGCAATGCCGCCGATGTGGCCTGAACACGGCACTCTGGCCGTACTGGAATCTGAATGACAAATAAAGCATTGCCGCAGGGTCTGCATCCAGACACCTTGGCGGTTCGTGAGGCGGTGGACCGCAGCCAGTGGGGCGAGCACAGCGAGGCGCTGTACCTGGCCAGCAGCTTTGTGCAGCCCAGCGCCGAGACGGCAGCACGCCGGTTTGCCGCGCAGGAAGAGGGCTATACCTACACGCGCACCAGCAACCCCACAGTGACGAGCTTCGAGCGCAGGCTGGCCGCGATGGAGGGCACCGAATGTGCGGTGGCTACATCCACGGGCATGTCTGCGATTCTGCTGGTGGCGCTTACTGCACTGAAGACGGGCGATCACGTCATCTGCTCGCAGTCCATGTTTGGCTCCACCATCAAGCTACTGGGCACCGAGATGGCGCGTTTCGGGGTGGAGACCACCTTCGTGTCGCAAACCGATACTGCCGCCTGGAAGGCCGCCATCAGGCCGAACACGCGCATGCTGTTTGCCGAAACGCCGACCAACCCGCTCACCGACCTGTGCGATATCGCCGCGCTGGCCGACATTGCCCATGCACACGGCGCCTTGCTGGCCGTGGACAACAGCTTTGCCACGCCCGTGCTGCAGCAGCCGGTCAAGCTTGGGGCTGATCTCGTGGTGCACTCGGGCACCAAGTTCCTCGACGGCCAGGGCCGCGTCATGGCGGGAGCCGTCTGCGGTACGGTGGCACTGGTGGACAAGGTGATGGGCACCTTCCTGCGCAGCGGTGGCCTGAACCTCTCGCCTTTCAACGCCTGGGTGGTGATGAAGGGGCTGGAGACCCTGTCGCTGCGCGTCAAGGCAGAAAGCGCTGCTGCGCTGGAGCTGGCCGCCTGGCTGGAAGCGCACCCCAAGGTGGCGCGGGTCTACTACCCGGGCCTCAAGAGCCATCCGCAGCACGAGCTGGCCATGCGCCAGCAAAACGGCCTGGGCGGCGCTGTGCTGTCGTTCGATGTGCGTGGCCACAATGCCGAACAATTGCGTGCCAATGCCTTCCATGTGATCGACAGCACCTTGCTGTGCAGCATCACCGCCAACCTGGGCGATGTGAAAACCACCATCACCCACCCGGCCAGCACCTCGCACGGCCGCCTGACGGAAGAGCAGCGCCAGGCCGCTGGCGTGGGTCAGGGCCTGATTCGCATTTCCGTGGGGCTGGAGCATCTGGATGACCTGAAAGCCGATCTCTCCCGCGGACTGGATACCCTCAAATGACACAAAAAGTACGTACCCGATTCGCACCTTCGCCGACCGGCTTCATCCACCTGGGCAACATCCGCTCGGCCCTGTATCCCTGGGCCTTTGCGCGCGCCAACGAGGGTGATTTCATCCTGCGTATCGAAGACACCGACCTGGAGCGCTCGACGCAGGCATCGGTCGATGTCATTCTGGAAGGCATGGCCTGGTTGCAACTGACCCCTGATGAAGGCCCGTTCTACCAGATGCAGCGCATGGACCGCTACAAGGAAGTGCTGGCCACCTTGCAGGAAAAGGGGGCAGTCTACCCCTGCTACATGAGCATGGAAGAGCTGGACGCGCTGCGCGAAAAGCAGATGGCCAACAAGGAAAAGCCGCGCTATGACGGTACCTGGCGGCCAGAGCCAGGCAAAGTGCTGCCTCCGGTGCCGGAAGGCGTCAAGCCCGTGCTGCGCTTCAAGACGCCGTTGACCGGCGTGGTCGGCTGGGACGACAAGTGCAAGGGCCATATCGAGTTCCAGAACTCGGAGCTGGATGACCTCGTGATCGCGCGCCCCGATGGCACACCCACCTACAACTTCTGCGTCTGTGTGGACGACATGGACATGAACATCACCCACGTGATCCGCGGGGATGACCATGTCAACAACACGCCGCGCCAGATTCACATCTTTGAGGCGCTGGGTGCGACCGTGCCCGTGTTTGCCCATCTGCCCACCGTGCTCAACGAGCTGGGCGAGAAGATGAGCAAGCGCAATGGCGCCAAGGCTGTCACCCAGTACCGTGATGAGGGCTACCTGCCTGATGCCATGGTGAACTACCTGGCGCGCCTGGGCTGGAGCCACGGCGATGATGAAATCTTCTCCCGCCAGCAGTTCCTGGAGTGGTTCAATCTGGATCACCTGGGCCGCAGCGCGGGTCAGTTTGACGAGGCCAAGCTGCGCTGGGTGAATGCACAGCACATGAAGATGACGCCTGACGATGAGCTGGCTGCCATGGTGATGCCCTTCCTGCAGAAGCTGGGGCTCGACTCCAGAGAGTTGTCTGATGGTCGTCTGCCACGCATCTGCGGCCTCTTCAAGGATCGCTGCGACACCCTGGTTGACCTGGCCAACTGGGCCCAGGTGTTCTACCGCGATCCGCAGCCGAGTGCGGAAGACCTGGCTCAGCATGTCACGGCAGAGATCACGCCGGTGATCGATGAACTGCTGCAGGTGCTGGAGCAGGGCGACTGGAGCAAGGAATCGATCAGCGCCGGTTTCAAGCAGGTGCTCAAGACCCATGGCATCAAGATGCCCCAACTGGCAATGCCAGTGCGGGTTTTGGCTGTGGGCACGGCCCACACCCCATCGGTGGATGCGGTGCTTGCATTGCTGGGACGTGAAAAAATTACCGAAAGACTCCAAAAGCGATAAAATTCACCCTATAATTCAAGTCTTTGGTGAGCAGCACTTAATAACTGAGGGTTGTTTGCCAGGATTTTGGGGGTATAGCTCAGCTGGGAGAGCGCTTGCATGGCATGCAAGAGGTCATCGGTTCGATCCCGTTTACCTCCACCAAGATTTGTCGGAAACGATGCGTTTTTAATGAATCGGTTCTTAGGTTTTGACCCTATCGTCTAGAGGCCTAGGACATCACCCTTTCACGGTGAGTACCGGGGTTCGAATCCCCGTAGGGTCGCCAAGTTTGAAGCACTTTATGCTATATAATAGCTAGCAACGCTTCACTGCCAGGAGTGGTAGTTCAGTTGGTTAGAATACCGGCCTGTCACGCCGGGGGTCGCGGGTTCGAGTCCCGTCCACTCCGCCATTTGGTCAGTCGCTTGATGCAAAAAGCGCCTTTGTATGAAGAGGGCGCTTTTTTAATCGGTTACTGAAAAGTAGTTCCAGGTTTTGACCCTATCGTCTAGAGGCCTAGGACATCACCCTTTCACGGTGAGTACCGGGGTTCGAATCCCCGTAGGGTCGCCAAGTTTGAAGCGCTTGATGCTATATAATAGCTAGCAAAGCTTCCTGCCAGGAGTGGTAGTTCAGTTGGTTAGAATACCGGCCTGTCACGCCGGGGGTCGCGGGTTCGAGTCCCGTCCACTCCGCCACAGTTTTTGAATGTTTTTAGATCGATCCAAGACGCGAAGGGATCGCGAAGCTTTACTGAAGTACAGCGAGTGATCCCGACAAAGTATTGGGTTGATATAAAAATATTGGGGGTATAGCTCAGCTGGGAGAGCGCTTGCATGGCATGCAAGAGGTCATCGGTTCGATCCCGTTTACCTCCACCAAATAAAACACGCTGGCTGGAAACAGCCAGAAGTTCTAGGATTGACCCTATCGTCTAGAGGCCTAGGACATCACCCTTTCACGGTGAGTACCGGGGTTCGAATCCCCGTAGGGTCGCCAAGTTTGAAGCGCTTGATGCTATACAATAGCTAGCAAAGCTTCCTGCCAGGAGTGGTAGTTCAGTTGGTTAGAATACCGGCCTGTCACGCCGGGGGTCGCGGGTTCGAGTCCCGTCCACTCCGCCACAGTTTTTGAATGTTTTTAGATCGATCCAAGACGCGAAGGGATCGCGAAGCTGTACTGAAGTACAGCGAGTGATCCCGACAAAGTATTGGGTTGATATAAAAATATTGGGGGGTATAGCTCAGCTGGGAGAGCGCTTGCATGGCATGCAAGAGGTCATCGGTTCGATCCCGTTTACCTCCACCAAACAAAACATGCTGGTTGGAAACAGCCAGAAGTTCTAGGATTGACCCTATCGTCTAGAGGCCTAGGACATCACCCTTTCACGGTGAGTACCGGGGTTCGAATCCCCGTAGGGTCGCCAAGTTTGAAGCGCTTGATGCTATACAATAGCTAGCAAAGCTTCCTGCCAGGAGTGGTAGTTCAGTTGGTTAGAATACCGGCCTGTCACGCCGGGGGTCGCGGGTTCGAGTCCCGTCCACTCCGCCAGATTCCAAGCCCTCTTGCTTTGCGCAAGAGGGCTTTTTGTTTGCGCTCTTATTTCTCTTCTGAACCATTGGCGAAACGCGCATGCACATAGAAAAATGCCTTCCCATACCGGGAAGGCATTTTGTTGTGGGTATGGCGATTTACTTGGGGGCCAGGCGAATCGCGCCGTCCAGGCGGATCACTTCGCCATTGAGCATGTCGTTTTCGATGATCTGCTTGACGAGTTTGGCATAGTCTTCCGGCTTGCCCAGGCGGCTGGGGAAGGGCACGCCAGCTGCCAGCGCGTCCTGCACTTCCTGGGGCATCCCAAACAGCATGGGCGTGCCGAAGATGCCGGGTGCAATTGTCATGTTGCGGATGCCGTTGCGGGCCAGGTCGCGGGCAATCGGCAGTGTCATGCCCACCACGCCGCCTTTGGACGCAGCATACGCTGCCTGGCCAATCTGGCCGTCATAGGCGGCCACGCTGGCCGTGGAGATCAGTACGCCGCGCTCACCGGTGGCTTCAGGCTCGTTTTTGCTCATGGCGGTGGCAGCCAGGCGGATCATGTTGAAGCTGCCGATGAGGTTGACGGTGATCGTCTTGCTGAAGACGTCGAGCGAATGCGCACCGTTCTTGCCCACCGTCTTTTCAGCCGGAGCAATGCCTGCGCAATTGACGAGGCCGAACAGCTTGCCCAGCAAAACGGCCTTGTCGACCACAGCCTGCGCCTGCTCGGCATTGGAGACATCGCATTTGACGAAAGCGCCGCCCAGCTCCTTGGCGATGGCTTCACCTTTGTCTGCATTCATGTCGGCGATGACGACGGTCGCGCCTTCCTTGGCCAGCATGCGTGCCGTGCCTTCGCCCAGGCCCGATGCGCCGCCGGTGACGATGAATACCTTGTTTGAAATCTGCATTGCCGTGTCTCCTTGTTGAGCAGATGGTGTCGATGGATCTTGGAACAGGATCTCAGGCGCTTCACAGTGCGAGGCCATGGATATTCCAAGTTGACGTTAACGTCAATTAATCAGCATCTTACCCGAGGACGGGTGCTTTTCCAGTCCCAAAAAAAGCCCGCGAACGGGCTTTTTGTGTCATGGCTGCGGCGCGCTGCCGCAGAAGGTCACTGGAAGCCAGCGCGGTCCAGCATCTGTTGCACCTTGCCCATGTTGGCGCCCACGGCGCTGATGGGGATGGTTTCGCTCTTGAATGGCTTGCCCTGGGTCATGGATTTGAGGGCAGGGTTGTCCACTTGCACGTTCTTGGCAGCCGGCCACTCGTTGTTGCCATTGGCAAAGTAGGTCTGTGCTTCGGGGCTGGCCAGGTACTCCAGGAACTTGACGGCATTGTCCTTGTTCTTGGTGTACTTGGCGATGGCGCCACCAGCAATGTTCAGGTGGGTGCCGTAGCTGTTCTGGTTGGGGAACACCACGCCCACCTTGTTGGCGACTGCTACATCCTCCGGATTGTTGGAGCGCAGCATGCGCGCAAAGTAATAGCTGTTGGTGACAGCGATATCGCATTCACCGGCCGCTACAGCCTTGATCTGGTCGGTGTCGCCGCCCTTGGGAGGGCGCGCAAGATTGTCCTTGACGCCCTGCAGCCATTGCTGGGCCTTCTGCTCGCCCATGTGCTCGGTCACGGCGCCGAACATGCTCAGGTTGTAAGGGTGGGAGCCCGAGCGGATGCAGATCTTGCCCTTGTTCTTGGGGTCGGCCAGGGCTTCGTAGGTGTCGACGTCTTCCTTTTTCACCTTGACCTTGTTATAGGCGATGATGCGGGCGCGGGTGGACAGGCCAAACCATGCAATACCGCCATCCGCTTCAGGTTGGGCGCGCAGGTTGGCAGGGATGACTTCTTCGAGCTTTTGCGAGCGGATGGGCAGGAACAGGCCATCTTTTTCGCCGCGGTACAGGCGTGCGGCGTCCACCATCAGGATCACATCGGCAGGCGATGCCGCACCTTCGGCCTTGAGGCGGGCGATGATGCCTGCGTCGTCTGAATCCACGCGGTTGATCTTGATGCCCGTGGCCTTGGTGAAGTTGGTGTACAAGGCTTCGTCGGTCGAGTAATGGCGGGCCGAGTACAGGTTGACGACTTCTTCAGCCTGGGCGGCAGCACCGGCGGAGACGAGGGCACATGCGAGTGCCAGGGCTTTGAGAGATTGCATACGGCAGATAGGGGCCAGGAACAAAGATGCCCGATCTTAATTCAAACAAGAATTATTCCCAATTGTTTTTTGAATCTCAGTGGATGTGGCGCAAGTTGATCGGGGGTGACAAGCTTTGTACGAATCTGGGGAGGATCTGGCAAAGCGCTCCGGGTCTGCCTTGTTCAGGCTGCGGCCAAAAAAAAGCCCGGTGTGAACCGGGCTTTAAAAGGATCCATGAAACTAGGTTTCGAAAAGATCCAAGGAGACAACTGGGTGTGTTGAATTTCTCAACACAATGGTGCAATTCTAGGGTTAACCCTTTGCTCTGTCCAGCGCTCTTTCTGCGTTTTTACCAAACTGTAGGAGTTTGGCAACAAGAGGCGGAAAAAGCGTGTGAATCCATTGCTATGGGTTCACCAAGCGAGAATGGCGCCGAATTAACGCTTCTTGGCAGCGGTACCAACGTTGCCAGCAGCCTTCACCACATTGTTGGTGATGGTGTTGAAGTTGGTTTCAGCCACTTCGCCAGCTTGCTTGACGGCCTTTTGCACGCTGTCATAGGCGTTGTTGGCGGCAGCAACGGCGGTCTTCATCACAGCCACGGCGCTTTCGGAACCAGCAGGTGCGTTCTTGGCAGCGGTGTCCACGAATTCGTTGAACTTGGCTTGGGCTTCGCCGGCTTGCGATTCGAAAGCCTTGCTGAATTCCAGGCTGGTGGCAGCAGCGATTTCGTACAGGTGACGGCTGTAGGCAGCAGACTTTTCAGCCATAGGCTGCAGCAGGCCAGCTTGCACGCTGATCAGGTCTTGGGCGTTCTTTGCGTCCAGCACCGACTTGGCGTTGGTGGCTGCATCGTTCAGGGCAGCGCGGGTGGCGGCAACATTCAGTTCCACCAGCTTTTCCACACCTTCGAAGGCCTTGTTGGTCAGGCCAACGAGGGTTTCCAGGTTAGCTTTGTGTGCAGCCAGGATTTGATCAGGGGTCAATGCCATTTTCTTGCTCCGTTTAGTCAGTCAAACATTCAAGGTCAAGATCCGGATGCCGGTCTGCATCCGTGATCCTTGTGCATTGCGATCATTTTGCTGCACTGCACAATAATCGTTATTGTATGGATCTGAAATGCTTTTGCAAGTGTTTTTTGTGCACTGCAGCAACAAAGTGTTTTTTATTTGAATTCAAGCGGCTACCGGGCGGTAGATTGGTTGAAAAGGCAACCAGTTTGCCTGCGGCGTCCCTCGCCGGAAAAACCTCTTTCAGCCTCTTTCTGTATTTGTAGCGCTGCTTTGTTTCAGTGGTGTGGCAAAGCGTGCCTCGTCCAGCGATTCATACCTTGCATGGTGACAGGCCAGCGCCTCTTGTCGCTTTTACAATGCCAGCCGCCTTGAACACATTCCTGAACGGCCATGCCATGAGCAATATGCCAGCCACAGCCGCACCTCAGCGGCCACAGCCGCAGCTGCGCGGCGCCTATGCCCATTTTCAACGCATCACCACACGGTGGTCCGACAACGACGTCTATGGCCATGTCAACAATGTCGTCTATTACAGCTGGTTTGATGCAGCGGTGAATCGCTATCTGATCGAGCAGGGCGCGCTCGATATTCACGCGGGCGGGACGATTGGTCTGGTGATCGAGACCCATTGCAACTACTTTGCGCCGGTGGCCTTTCCGCAGGAGGTGGACGTGGGCATCCGGGTGGCCAGCGTGGGCCGCAGCAGTGTTCGCTACGAGGTGGGTATTTTTGTGGTGGGTGAGGAGGCCAGTGCGGCCTGCGGCCATTTTGTGCATGTGTATGTGGATCGCACCGAACGCAGGCCGGTGGCGCTGCCTGCCGCCTTGCTCCGGGCGGTTACGGCCATTCAACTGCAGGGGTAGCTGCGGCGGCGTGCGCCTGCGCAATCGCCTACACTTGGCAGGTTGCGACCATATGAAAAGGCGCAGGGCATTGAGGCCATTCACCGGCAGCCGGTAGTGAGCGCCCCGCGCAGCCAACCAATGATTATCCAAAGTCTGCTGGACACCGACCTGTACAAGTTCACGATGATGCAGGTGGTGCTGCACCAGTTTCCGGGGGCGCAGGTGGAATACCGGTTCCGCTGCCGCAATCCGGGCGTGCAACTGGCGCCTTATGTGGACGAAATCCGCGCCGAGATCCGTGCCCTGTGCCAGTTGCAGTTCAGTGATGACGAGTTGGCCTACCTGCAGTCGATGCGCTTTCTCAAAAGCGATTTCATCGATTTTCTGCGGCTCTACCAACTGAACGAAAAGTACATCACCGTCAGCCCCAAGCCCAATGGTGAGATCGACATCGCCATTCGCGGCCCCTGGCTGCACACGGTGCTGTTCGAGATTCCGGTGCTGGCCATTGTCAATGAGGTGTATTTTCGCCATACACAGCCCCAGCCGGATTGGGAGGCGGGGCGCCAACGCCTGTCCGCCAAGATTGCCGCCATGCATGCACCGGGGCTGGAGCAGCTCAAGATTGCCGATTACGGCACGCGCCGCCGCTTCAGCCGCCGCTGGCAGGAAGAGGTGCTGCGCTCGCTCGCTGGCGGCCTGGGTGTAGTGACCAAGACGCCGCGCCCCGGAGAACGCCCGGGCCAGCTGGCAGGCACCAGCAACCTGCTGCTGGCCAAGGAGCTGGGGCTCACGCCGCTGGGCACCATGGCGCATGAGTATCTGCAGGCCTGCCAGTCGCTCGGGCCGCGTCTGCGCGAAAGCCAGATCTTTGGCTTTGAGATGTGGGCCAAGGAGTACCGGGGTGACCTGGGTATCGCGCTGTCGGACGTGTATGGCATGGACGCCTTCCTGCGCGACTTCGATCTGTATTTCTGCAAGCTGTTTGATGGCGCGCGCCATGACAGCGGCGATCCGTTCAGCTGGGGCGAGCGCCTGATTGCACATTACAAGCAGCACAAGGTCGACCCGCTCACCAAGATTCTGATCTTTAGCGATGCCCTGACGATTCCACGCACGATCGAGCTGTTCCAGCGCTTTCATGGCCGCTGCCAGCTGGCATTCGGCGTAGGCACCAATCTGACGAACGACCTGGGGTACGAGCCACTGCAGATCGTCATCAAGATGACGGCTTGCAACGGCCAGCCGGTGGCCAAGATTTCGGACGCGCCGGGCAAGGGCATGTGCGACGATGAGAAATACCTGGCCTACCTGCGCCAGGTGTTCAACCTGCCGCCAAACGATAACCAGCCGCCGCAGGGTGTGTCTCCGGCACCTGCCCGGGCGGGCTGAGGGTTGATGAGCTTGGATGAGGGCGGCTCTGCGGGTTTGCCCCTGGCCGCGCAAGCAGGCAGGGGAAGCTGGTTTCATTAGAATCAGCTCTCGGCGCGCGCCCGGTATGCGCTGCCAGCTATTATTTTTATAAGAACGGATGCAAGGAGTTTGGCATGGGACAAGGCACAGGCCTGTGGGGCTGGTGGCGCAGTGCGGTGGTAGCCATCGGGGCGGCTGTACCCGGGCTGGCATCTGCGGCGGGTTTCAACGGAGCGGATCTGTCGGTGGCCTGGGGCATTCCATTCGCGGGCATTTTGCTGTCGATTGCGTTGATGCCGCTGTTTCTGCCGCATTTCTGGCACCACCATTTCGGCAAGGTGGCCGCTGGCTGGGCGCTGGCGTTTCTGCTGCCTTTTGCAGCCGTCTTCGGCGTGGGCGCGGCGGCCGGCAGCCTGGTGCACGCCCTGGTGGCCGAGTACATTCCCTTCGTGATCCTGCTGACGGCGCTGTTCACCGTCTCAGGTGGCATCTATATTCGCGGCAATCTGCATGGCACGCCTGTGCTCAATACCGCCATTCTTGCCATCGGTGCGGTGCTGGCGAGCTTCATGGGCACCACGGGGGCATCGATGCTGCTGATTCGCCCGCTGATCCGGGCCAATGATGCGCGCAAGAGCTGTGCCCATGTGGTGGTGTTCTTCATCTTCATCGTCTCCAATGCGGGGGGCTCGCTCACGCCGCTGGGCGATCCGCCGCTGTTTCTGGGTTTTTTGAAGGGCGTGGACTTTTTCTGGACCGTGCGCCATATCTTTACCGAGACCGTGTTCCTGGTGGGCGCGCTGCTCGTGATCTTCTACGTGCTCGATAGCGCCAGATTCAAGGCCGAAGGGCCGGTGGCCCGGCCTGACCCGACGCCCGATACCGGATCCATCGGCTTTGACGGAAAGATCAATTTCGTGCTGCTCGCCGTCGTGGTCGCTCTGGTGCTGATGAGCGGGTTCTGGAAGTCGGATGTGGGTTTTGCCATTGCAGGCGCCCATGTGGGCCTGCCCGGCCTTGTGCGCGATATTGGCTTGATCGTGGTGGCGGCGCTGTCCTTTGTGCTCACGCCCAAGGTGGTGCACCAGGCCAACCAGTTTGACTGGGGGCCGATGCAGGAGGTAGCCAAGCTGTTTGCCGGCATCTTCCTCACCATCATCCCGGTCATCGCCATGCTGCAGGCGGGCGAGAGCGGGCCGTTTGGCGGTATCGTGCGCGCGGTGACGCGGCCGGACGGTACGCCTGACCCGGCGATGTACTTCTGGGCGACAGGCTTTCTGAGCAGCTTCCTCGACAATGCGCCGACCTACCTGGTGTTCTTCAATACGGCGGGGGGCGACCCTGCCACGCTGATGACGACCATGGGCTCCACCTTGGCGGCCATCTCGGCCGGTGCCGTCTTCATGGGCGCCAATACCTACATCGGCAATGCACCCAACTTGATGGTCAAGGCCATAGCCGAGAGCCGTGGCGTGCGCATGCCCAGCTTTTTTGGCTATATGGCCTGGTCGTGCAGCATTCTGGTGCCGCTTTTCATCGTCATGACATTCATCTGGTTCCGCTGAACCGAGGAGAGATTTGCAGATGTCCCGTCCCAAGATTCTGATTGCCCGAGCCATCTCGCCCGAGGTGGTGGGCACGTTGCAGCAGCACTTTGACGTTACCGCCAACCCGGAGGATGTGGCCTGGTCGGGAGCCGAATTGATTGACAGGCTGCAGGGCATGGATGGCGTGCTGACCACTGGCTCGCAGCGCATCGATGCAGCCTTGCTCGCGGCCTGCCCGCAGCTCAAGATCTGCGCCAACATGGCGGTGGGCTACAACAATTTTGATGTGGCAGCGATGACGGCTGCAGGCGTGCAGGGCACCAACGCGCCCGATGTACTCACCGAAACCACCGCCGATTTCGGCTTTGCGCTCCTGATGGCGACCGCCCGCCGCATCAGCGAGAGCGAGCATTACCTGCGTGCCGGCCTGTGGAAGGACTGGCGCTACGACCTGTTTGCGGGCACCGAGGTGCATGGCTCCACGCTGGGCATTCTCGGCATGGGCCGCATTGGCCAGGCGATTGCCAAACGGGGTGCCTTCGGTTTCGGCATGAAGGTGATCTACCACAACCGCTCGCAGCTCCAGCCTGCGCTGGAGGCCGAATGCAAGGCCCGCTACGTGAGCAAGGAAGAGCTGCTCCAAACCGCCGACCACCTGGTGCTGGTGCTGCCGTATACGCCCGAGGCGCACCACACCATTGGTGCTGCCGAAATCGCGCTGATGAAGCCCACGGCCACGCTCATCAACATTGCGCGCGGCGGTATTGTTGATGACGCAGCGCTGGCCAAGGCACTGGCGGCGCGCCAGATTGCGGCTGCAGGCCTGGATGTGTTCGAGGGCGAGCCCGCCGTGCACCCCGACCTGCTGAAGGTGCCCAACGTGGTGCTGACCCCGCACATTGCCAGCGCCACTGCGCCCACGCGCCTGGCCATGGCGCAACTGGCCGCCGACAACCTGATTGCCTACCTGGGCGGCAAGGCGCCGGTCACGCCGGTCAACCAGCTGGATGCCGCCACCCGCCGCCAAAAGTAACAGTCGCGCCAATTTAGGGTAAAAATAGCTGCTTGCGCTCATGCATCGGGCGCAAGCAGCTATTATTTTTGTAGTTTTGCTCTGCAGGATGCGATTGTGACTCTGGAACTGATTTTGCTTGCGCTTTTGCTGGCGGTGGCGCTCGCCATTGTGCTGATCCTGCTGGTGCGGCGTCCTCGGGTGGATCTGGGCGACCCCTGGGCGCAGCAGCTGGGCCAGCAGGGGCGCGACCTGCAGGCCACGGTGCAGGCGCTGGCCCGCAACGAAGGGGCATTCAGCCATCTGGCGCAGCACCTCAACCTGCAGTTGCGCGAACTGAACCAGGGCAGCCTGGAGGCGATGGGGGAGTTTCGCGAGTCGCTGGAGGCGCGCCTTGCACAAAGCGTAGCCGAATCGCGCCTGGGCCGGCAGGAGCTGCAGCAGGCGCTGGCGGGGTTTGAGGCGCAGCTGGCGCAGCGCCTGGCGCACCTTGATGCGGCAGTGAACCAGCGGCTCTCGGCGCTTGATAGCTCGCTGACCCAGCGCGTGGATGCCCTCACCAGCGCCAACCAGCACAGCCTCTCGGGCCTGAAGGTTGATGTGCAGGCGCACCTCACCGGCCTGCAAGATGGCGTGGGTCGCCAGCTGGCCCAGCTGGCGCAGGGCCACCAGCAGCAGGCCGAGCAGTTGCGTGGCACCCTGAACGAGCGGCTGGCCAGCATCCAGACCGACAATGCCAGCAAGCTGGAGGAGATGCGCAAGACCGTGGACGAAAAGCTGCACGCCACGCTGGAGCAGCGCCTGGGCGAATCCTTCAAGCTGGTGAGTGACCGGCTGGAGCAGGTGCACAAGGGCCTGGGCGAGATGCAGTCTCTGGCCGGCAGTGTGGGAGACCTGAAGCGCGTAATGACCAACGTCAAGACGCGAGGCACCTGGGGAGAGCTGCAACTGGGCATGATCATCGACAACGTGCTCACCGCCGATCAGTACGCCAGGAACGTGAAGACCGTGCCGGGCAGCGACGACATGGTGGAGTTCGCCATCCGCCTGCCGGGCAAGCGCGACGACGCGCCAGTGTGGTTGCCGATCGATTCGAAATACCCGGTGGAGCACTACCAGCGTCTGCTGGATGCGCAGGAGAGCATGGACAAGGCCGCCATCCAGTCGGCCAGCAATGGTTTCGAGACCTCGATCCGCCTGGAGGCGCGCAAGATCCACAGCAAGTATGTGGCGCCGCCTCACACCACCGACTTTGCCGTGCTCTACCTGCCCACCGAAGGCCTTTTTGCCGAGGTGATGCGCCGACCCGGCCTGGTGGAAGCCGTGCAGAACGACTGCCGGGTGATGATTTCCGGCCCGGCCAACCTGGCAGCCATGCTGAGCAGCCTGCAAATGGGCTTCAAGACCCTGGCCATTGAAAAGCGCAGTTCCGAGGTGTGGGCCGTGCTGGGCCAGGTCAAGACCGAATTCAACAAGTTTGGCGAAGCGGTGGAGGCCACGCGCAAATCCATCGACCAGGCGGCCAAGAAGTTCGAACAG
Source organism: Comamonas sp. 4034 (assembly GCF_050434545.1). Taxonomy (NCBI): domain Bacteria; kingdom Pseudomonadati; phylum Pseudomonadota; class Betaproteobacteria; order Burkholderiales; family Comamonadaceae; genus Comamonas; species Comamonas sp. 4034. Next base: position 61,626 of record NZ_JBNDIT010000021.1, read on the forward strand.
GTGGATGTGCGCACGCGGGCCATCAAGCGCAGCCTCTCGGGCGTGCATGAGTTGTCCAATTCCGACACTGCAGGCATTGGCGCAGCCGCCGATGACGGAGGCGACAGCCAGCAAGCCGCGCCGCAGATGACAATGCAGGACAAGTCCGCATGAGCATATCTTTCCGGGCCTCCGGTGGGGGCCTGCGGGAAATGTACCGTGCAGTGTTGCCAAAAAATGAAAGCTGGCAGCGCATACCTGTATTGGTTTTCAGCATCTTTTCTGTCTGAAAACCAATACAGCTGAGCGCAATCAGCTATTTTTTATGCATGGCTGGGTGTCTGCAGCCATCAAGCCGTTGCTGACAGGCCGGCAGAGCGCCGGGGGTGCGGACCAGCCAAGGGGAGTGCGTGAACCGCGAGTTGATACGGCTGATCGTCGGCCAGTTTTTTGTCCATTCCTGCATGACAGGCACGCGGCTGGCCGCCCCATTGCTGGCCTTGCGCGATGGCTACAGCCCCGGCGCCGTGGGTTTTTTGCTCAGCCTGTTTGCGCTGACGCAGGTGTTTCTCTCGTTGCCTGCGGGCCGGTATGCGGACAAGCACGGTTTCATGAAGCCCATGCTGATCGCCATCGGCCTCGCGTTTTCGGGCACGGCCATCGGGGTGGCGTTTCCGCGTTTTGACGTGCTGTGCGTGTCGGCCCTGCTGACGGGGGCGGGCTGCGGTATCTCAATCATCGCGCTGCAGCGCCATGCGGGCCGTGTGGCGCACGAGGCGAGCGAGCTGCGGCAGATCTTCAGCTGGCTGTCGCTCGGGCCTGCGGTGGCCAACTTTTTGGGGCCCATGGTCACGGGGCTGATCATCGACCATTCCACCAGGCAGGCAGGAGACAACCTCTCATACCGCATCGCCTTTGCGGTGCTGGCGCTGTTTTCCGTGGTGGCCTGGTGGTGCGTGCGCGGGGCGCACGACTTGCCGACCGCTGCCCCCAGGAGCGACGGCCAGCCGCACCACGCCTGGGATCTGCTGCGCGAGCAGAGCTTTCGCCGCCTGCTGCTGGTGAACTGGCTGGTGGCCTCCTGCTGGGATGTGCATACCTTCGTGGTGCCGCTTCTGGGCCATGAAAAGGGGTTGTCCGCTTCAGAGATCGGCACGGTGCTGGGGGTGTTTGCCCTGGCTGCCTTTGTCATCCGCGTGCTGCTGCCCAGCATCTCGCGCCACATGCGCGAGATGAGTGTCGTGATGGTAGCCATGCTGCTCACCGCTGCCGTGTTTGCCATCTACCCGCTGATGCCCGGCGCCCTGGCCATGGCGGTGTGCTCGGCGCTCCTGGGTCTTGCGCTGGGCAGCGTGCAGCCCATGGCCATGAGCGTGCTGCACCAGATCACCCCCGAAGAGCGCCATGGCGAGGCCGTGGGCCTGCGGTTGATGCTGATCAACGGATCAAGCGTGTGCATGCCGCTGATGTTTGGCGCGGCGGGCGCGGCCATCGGCGTGGGCGGCGTGTTCTGGGTGATGGGCGCATTGGTGGGGGCGGGCTCGCGCATGGCCTGGGTTCTGGGCCGCACCCCGCTGCCCACGTTCACGCCCATCGAGGCGCAAGCGACGCCACCCCAGGCGCATGCGGCCAGCGATGATGGGGTGACCGATGTGGAGCTCAAGAAACCAAAGTAACTGTAGATATTGTGGCTCCCACAGACGAAAAAGCAGCCGGTTGGCTGCTTTTTGCTGGTTGGATTGGCTTGGGTGGCGAGAAGCCGCCTGACTGTTCAATCCTGGTAGAACGCCTGGATCAGGCGGCAGGCCTCGTGCACATCGTCGGTGATGTGGAACAGCTTGACGTCGTCGGCCGAGATGGTGCCGTACTCGATCATCACATCAAAATTCAGCATGCGGCTCCAGAAATCGGAGCCGAACAGCACGATCGGCACGCCCTTGGCCTTGTGGGTCTGCACCAGCGTCAGCACCTCGAACAGCTCGTCCATGGTGCCAAAGCCGCCAGGAAAGACGACCAGTGCCTTGGCACGCATCATCAGGTGCATCTTGCGCAGCGCAAAGTAGTGGAACTTGAAGCACAGCTCGGGCGTGATGTAGCGGTTGCCCGATTGCTCGTGGGGCAGGGTGATGTTCATGCCCACATTGGGGGCGCGCTCTTCATGGGCGCCGCGGTTGGCGGCTTCCATGATGCCGGGGCCGCCGCCGGTGCAGATGTAGAGGCGGTCTTCGAGCTTCTGCGTTTCGCTGAACTTGGCAACCAGCCGTGCAAAGCGGCGCGCCGCATCGTAGTACCGGCTGGTGGCCATGGCGCGCTGCGCAATGGCGATGGCCTTGGCATCACCCTGGGCCTTGGCAGCCTCCAGCTTTTGCTCGGCCTCTTCGGGCGAAACAAAGCGGGCGCTGCCAAATACCACCACCGTGTTGTTGATGCCCTGTGCGCTCAGTTCCAGATCTGGCTTGAGCATTTCGAGCTGAAAGCGTATGGCGCGGGTCTCGCGGCGGCTGAGGAACTCGGGGTCGGCAAAGGCGAGGCGGTAGGAATCGCGCTTCATCGCGCTATCGTCAGCCGGGTCTTTGCTGAACAGATTCCAGTCATGCGCCATGACTTGTTCATCGAGCTGGGTATTGGCGTCCATGGTGTCTCCCTCTGACTTGGTGCAGGCCGCAGCACAGGCACCGGAGCAATGCTTGAAACAAAAAAGCCATCAACGCAAGATTTTCAAGCGCTGATAGCTACTGAATATATAGCGTTTTGGCAGGTGCCGAACGCGAAAAGTGTCAAAAATGCCTCGGCGCGCCTTCGATGCCCGCAAATGCGACCGGGCAAGGGCCTGTCATCGGCCGGCCCACAGGGCATTGCCGGTCGCCAGGCCCAGTGCGGTCAGCGCGAGCGATCCGAACAGATGCAGACTGCATTGCAGCAGGGCGAGACCGTATCGCTCGGCCTGCAGCATCGACACCGTCTCTGCCGAAAAGCTGGAAAAGGTGGTGAGCGCACCCAGAAAGCCCGTGATCAGCACCAGTCGCCAGACGGGATCGATGCCCGGCATGTTCTGGAACAGTGCCACCAGCAGGCCAATGGTGTAGCCGCCCACCAGATTGGCGGCCAGCGTGCCCCAGGGCAGCAAGGCATGCGGCTGGTTGAACCAGCGACCCAGTTGCCAGCGCGCAAGAGCGCCGAGGGCGGCGCCGACGGAGATACCCAGGATGTTCCACATGGTGTTTTTTCAGCGAGGCAGCAACAATGGTCTTGATCATACAGCCAAAGAATCCGCTGCTTGACGCAGACGGAGCATGCGCTGCTTGCTATCTATTTTGCATGATTTCCTGCCATGCCGCATAGGCGGCCAGCACCGCAGCCTGCTGGGCGGTGTGCGCCAGGCGGAAGTCATCGCCAATGACGGTCTGGTCCGGAAACTCGGTGATCAGGGTGACCGGCGCGGGCGACGCTGCATGGGCGCTGATGGTGCAGGGCGTGCCATGGCGCAATGTGAAAGGCTGCAGCCCGGAGTGCTGCTGGTAGTGGTGCAGCTGGCGCGCGTTGTAGGCCGAAAGGCCCGGCACCTGGGTGAGGGCGAGGGCCACCTGCTCGGCCAGCGCAACGGCTGCGTCCTCCCAGCCATCGTGGTAGCGCAGGATCAGAAAAAAGCCCTTGGGCACGGTCCACAGGTCAAAGCCCTGCGGTATGTAGCCGGTGAGCGGACGTGTCCATTCGTGTGCGGGATAGCCGTGCAGGCTCAGGTGGAGCTGCGCCCCGCTGCCCGCCAGCGCATCGCGGCGCACGGCGCTTTCGTACCAGGGCGCAGAGTCGCGGTATTCCAGGTCGTCGCCCAGCGCCGTGTAGCGTGCGGCGTGGTGCATCTGCTCGGGCGCGTAGCTGCGGTACCACTCGTGCAAGGCGTAGCCATCGGGGTTTTCGACGGGGATGTAGGCAAAGTGGCTGTCAGGCCGGGCTGCCAGCGCCAGTGCGCCACGCAGCGCACCGTGGGTGCCGGAGATCTCGTTGGCATGCTGGCCGCCGCTCAGCAGCACGGCGTGGTTGCTTCCCTTTTTGTAGGTGGCAGCAATCGTGCGGCCTTGCACGCTGCGCCCTTGCCAGGCGGTGCCATAGGTGTCGAACAAGGGCTGCGTCAGCTCGGCAATCTGCGCCAGGCTCGGGGCTTGTTCCAGTGCAGCCGCAGCCTGGGCGGCCGCTTCTGCGCCTGCAAACGCAGCGGCGCGCTGGCCCAGCGGCTCAGGCAGCGGGAGGGCCTGGCTTTCAATGCGTACCGAGACATGCTGCAGCGCCAAGGGATCGGAGCCGGTTGCCATGCGGATATCGGGCACCATCTGCCCGGGCTGCAGACGCCGGTCACCGGCCGGGCGGCCCGACAGGTGCTGAAAATGCTCCAGCAGCGAGAAATACAGCTCCTCGTGCATGGCCTCGGGCGTGCTCATCACTTCGCCCGTGCCGGTGATGGGTTGCTCAAAGCCTGGCAGCTCCATGTGGATGTGCAGGCGGCCGAAGTAGGGCTCCCCAGCAGGCCAGGGTTGCTGGCGAATGCATTGCATGGCCTGCTGGTAGGCCAGCTCGTAGTCGGTGGAGAGCGGCGCATCGTGCATGAAGGCGCCTTGCGAATCCTGCGATCGCTCCCAGCCGCACGGGGTGATGCCGTGCCCGCCATGTGCGGTCTCGAAACGGCGGTTGGGGGCAAACACATGCATCTGCTGGTGACGGCCACCCCGGTAATGCAGGTGCAGGCTGTAATGGTCGTCGCCGCTGCCATGGGTGTTGGCCTGCATCTTCAGATCGATGTGCGAGAGCATGGCAGCCAGCGGATAGGCTTCCAGCAAAAAGCGATTGTTGGCAGCATCGGCATGCACGGGGTAGTGCAGTTCCACAGCGCGCAGGCCATCCATCTGCACTTCTTCCAGCAGCGCGTGTACCAGGGGCTTGTAGCTGCTGCGGATGCGGGCACGGATGCCCTGGGCAGCGAGTTGCTGCTCGGCGGCACGGCGCGCCTGAACGCCTTCAAAGCACCAGAGCTGCCAGAAAACGTCGGGCTGCGGGTCGGCGAGGCGCTCCTGAACCCACTGGGTGAGCGTGCGATCGATGGTGCTGGAGAGCAGAATGGTCATGGCGGGGAGAGAAGAATGGATTCTTGCAATCCATCAGCATAGGGCAAGCGCAGTGCCCTTGCTGTCTCCCCGGCACATATTTGCAGTGCGGATTTCAGAACGTGTTTACGTTCTCAGGCGTCGTTGGTATCGGGGTCGGCAGCAACGATGCGGCTCACGCTCGCGGGCACATCCTTGCCCATGCGTCGGTCGCGGAACAACGCGGCACGCATCAGGAAGATGGTGGTGACGGGCACCGTGACCGCAATGAACACCGCAATCAGCAGGGCGTGCAGCGCGGTGGCATGGCTTTGCAGGGTGACATGGATGATCGAGCCCCAGACGATGCACCAGCAGCCCGCAGTGGCAATGATGGCAGGCGAGTGCACCCGCTCGTAGTAGCTGGGCAGGCGGAACAGGCCCAGAGCCCCGGCCAGCGCGATCAGCGCCCCGGTCAGCACCAGCACGGACACCACGATCTGTGCCCAGATGGGCAGGTCGATTTCGGTCATTCGATCACCTCGCCGCGCAACAGGAATTTGGCCATGGCAGTGGAGCTGACGAAACCGAACAGGGCAATCAGCAGGGCTGCTTCAAAATAGTTGACCGAGGCATAGTGGATGCCCAGCACCAGCATGACCAGCATGCCGATGAGGTACATGCAATCGAGCGCCAGAACACGGTCCTGCGCCTGCGGGCCCTTGAGCAGGCGGATCATGGCAAACAGCATGGCCAGCAGCAGGATGAACAGGGCTGCCGGCATGGTCCAGGCAAGAATGGTGTTCATTCGAAAATCTCCATGAGTGGCCGTTCATAGCAGGCCTTGATGTGGTCGATGATGCCTTGCGGATCGTCGGCCTCCAGCACGTGCAGCAGCAGGATCGAGCGGTCGCGCGAGACCTCGGCCCATGCCGTGCCCGGGGTGATGCAGACAATCATGGCCAGCACGGCAAGGCCGTTGGGATCGCGCAGCTGCAGGGGCACATGCACAAACCCTGCAGGCTTTTTGCGGCTGCCGGGCATCAGCAGCAGGCGCAGCACCGCCAGGTTGGAGCTGAGCGAATCGCGGGCAACGCGCAGCCCCAGGCGAATGATGGTCCAGGGCTTCTTGATGCTGACCTGGCGCGGGCGCAGACCTTGCGTAAGCATCGGAATCAGCCAGCCAAACAGTACCCCGAGAATGATCTGTCCGGCGCTGGCGCTGCGGTTGAGCAGCAGCCACACCAGGCACAGAAACACGGACAGAAGCGGCGCGGGAAAAAGGCGTTTCATGGCGCAGAACCTCCGGAGGTGGGTGCATCAGGCACAGGCATGGCGCCAGGGAGGGCGTCTGGCTCCGCCGGAAGGTGCGAAGGGGCAGCGCTGGGCGAAGGCAGCGGATCCTTGTCCAGCACCGAGCGCATATAGTTGCCCGGAGAGTGGAGGTTGTTGGCAGCGCGCTGCGTATAGCGCATCACGTCTCCTGCGTAGACCACCATCAGCACGGTGCAGCCCAGCAACAGACCAATGGGCAGGCCTTCGATCACCTTGAGCTTGGGTGGCTTGCGGCTGATGCTGGACCAGAACTCACGAATGCCGATGCGCACCAGCGCCGTGAGGGCCATCAGGCCGGTGCCGATGAGCGCCGCCATGAACAGGCCTCCGAGCCAGCCGATCTTGTTGCCTGCCGATGAGCCCAGGCCCAGGGGGTTGAGCAGCGCGTCGAGCATGGCAAACTTGCCGACAAAGCCCGACAGCGGCGGCAGGCCCGAGATCACCAGGGTGCAGACCACGAACGACAGGCCCAGGAATGCCATGGAGGCGGGAATCACCCGGCCGATCAGCACTTCCTCGTCCTCATCCAGATTCAATCCTTCACGCGGCAGCAGCTCGGGGGTGAGAAAGGGGGCTTCTTCATCGTCAAACCGCACCACATCGCTGCCCTCGGTGCGCCAGCGGTCGATCAGGTCTGCCAGCAGGAAGAGCACGGCGACGGCGAGCGTCGAGCTGGGCAGGTAGTACAGCAGTGCAGCGGTCATCAGGTTCTGCCCGAAGCCCGTTGCGGCAAGCAGGGTGCCGGCCGACAGAATGGCCGCGTAGCCGGCCACATAGCCAAGCCGCTGTGTGCCCAGCATGGCAACACCTGCATAGCCCATGGTGGCCAGGCCTCCCAGAATCAGCCAGGCGCTGCCAAAGTAAGCGGATGGCCCGGCTTCGGTGCTGAACATCAAGGTCCACAGACGCAGGATGGTGTAGATGCCCACCTTGGTCATCAGTGCAAAGATGGCGCCTACCGGTGCGGTGGCCGCGCCATAGGCGGGCACGAGCCAAAAGTTGAGCGGCCAGACGGCGGCCTTGATCAGGAACGCCGTGGCCAGAATGCCGGCTGCGGTATGGAGCAGGCCCCGGTCAGCGCCGGAAACACTGGGAATGATGCGTGCCAGATCGGCCATGTTCAGCGTGCCGGTGATGCCGTAGAGCATGGACACGCCGATCAGGAAGAGCGAGGATGCTGCCAGATTGATGGCGATATAGTGCAGGCCGTGCTGCACGCGCGCCTTGCCCGAGCCATGCAGCAGCAGGCCGTAGGATGCCGCGAGCATGATCTCGAAGAACACGAACAGGTTGAACAGGTCGCCCGTGAGAAAGGCCCCTGCCAGCCCCATGAGCTGGAACTGGAACAGCACATGGAAGTGCACGCCCGCGCGGTGCCAGCGGGCACCCGAATAGATCACGGCGCAGGTGGCCACCACACTGGTGGTCAGCAGCATCAGCGCGGACAGCCGGTCGAGAACCAGCACGATGCCGAAAGGCGCGGCCCAATTGCCGGCCAGGTAGACGCTCATCGTGTTGGCAACGCCTTCCTGGTTGCTCCATTTGACCAGGGCGATGGCAATCGCCAGGCCCAGGGTGCAGGAGGTGATGTTCATGAGCAGCTTGATGCGCTGGTGCTGCTCGCTCAAGGTCAGCATCAACGCTGCCGTCAGCATGGGCAGCAGGATGGGGACCAGCAGCAGGTGCGGCATCAGACGTTCGGTCAACGCAAGCAACGACATCAATGCATCTCCTGCACGTCGTTGGAATTCGAGCCGTCCACATGGTCGGTGCCACTCATTCCGCGCGATGCCAGCAGCACCACCAGGAAGAGCGCCGTCATCGCAAAACCGATGACGATGGCCGTCAGTACCAGGGCCTGCGGCATGGGGTCGGCGTAATGCATCAGGTCGGTGGGGACACCGGGCTGGAGAATGGGCTCACGGTCCACGGCCAGGCCCACGCGGCCCATGCTGAAAATGAACAGGTTGACGGCATACGACAGCAGCAGCAATCCCATGATGATCTGGAATGTGCGCGGGCGCAGCAACAGCCAGACGCCGGAGCCGGTCAGCACGCCAATGGCAATGGCAAGAACGATTTCCATCGGTCGCTTCCTTATGGTTGTTGTGCCGCGGCGTCTGCATCACGCTCGCCCTGCTGGCGTTCGTGGTAGCGGAAGCCCCGTACCGATTGGTGAGCAATACCGGTGAGCAGCAGCATGGTGGAGCCCACCACCAGCGAGAACACGCCAATATCAAAGAACAGGGCACTGGCGACATGGATATCGCCGACCACAGGCAAGGTGAGGTGTGCGGTATGGCTGGTGAGGAAGGGGTAGCCGAAATACCAGCTGCCCACCCCGGTGCCCAGCGCAAACAGCAGGCCGGCTGCAATCCACCGCCGTGGGTAAATCGGCATGTGCGATTCCACCCAGTGCGTGCCCGAGATGATGTATTGCAGCAGCAGGCCGATGGACAGCGTGAGGCCTGCAACGAAGCCGCCTCCGGGCTCGTTGTGGCCGCGCATGAAGAGGTACATGGACACCACGGCGGCAAAGGGCAGCAGCAGGCGCACCAGCACGGCGGGCACCATCAGGTAGCCGATGGCAGTGTCGGTTGCAGTGCGCGGGTTCAGCAGGTCGGTGTGCAGGTCGGCAGGCAGGAAACGCTGCTGCTCGGGTACATCCATGGCTTCGGGCGCCGGGCGGAAGCGCCGCAGCAGCGCATACACGGTCAGGGCAACAATGCTCAGCACCACGATTTCGCCAAAGGTGTCAAAACCCCGGAAATCCACCAGCATCACGTTGACCACATTGGAGCCGCCCCCCTCGGTGAGGGCGCGTTCGAGGAAGAATCTGGACGTGCTCTCGGGGAATGGGCGGCTCATCATCGCAAACGAGAGCCAGGCCATACCGCCGCCCGCCAGAATGGCGATCAGCATGTCGCGCCAACGGCGCATTGTCACCATGGCCCCTTGCTGGGATACCTTTTTCAGACGCTTGTCACGCTTGGGCAGCCAGCGCAGGCCCAGCAGCAACAATACCGTGGTGACCACTTCGACGACCAGCTGCGTCAAGGCCAGGTCGGGCGCAGAGAACCACAGGAAGGTCAGGCAGGTTGCAAGGCCTGCACCCCCCAGGGTGACCAGCGCCGCCAGGCGGTGGTATTTGACCAGGAACGCCGCCGACAGCGAGCAGCTGATGCCGATCACCCACAGCAGCACGAATGATGGAGACAGGGGCTGGGATGCGCGGTTGCCCAATTGCAAGCCGTGGATCAGCAGGGGCAGGGTGGCAGTGATCAGCGCCGCCAGCACCAGCCACAGCGCCTGCCATTGCCAGCGCCGTGTACCCAGCAATCGGCGCAGGTTGCGCGCCATGTTGGTGATGAGTGCCATCACCCCCAGGAAAACGCGCTGGCCATTGAACCAGCTGGCAACCGGCGCATGGTCCACATAGTTTTTCGCACGCAACTGGCGCAGCAGTAGGTAAAGCAGAATGCCTGCCAGCATGGCGACGACGCTCATCACCAATGGGGCGTTCACACCATGCCAGACGGCCAGACTGAATTCCGGCAAGGTGCCGCCCACCACCGGCAGCGCTGCCGCATCCAGATAGCGGCCGACAGCCCAGGCCGGAAAAATGCCGACCAGCATACAGATCAGGACCAGCAATTCGATGGGCACACGCATCCAGTGGGGTGGCTCGTGTGGCGTGTGCGGCAGGTCGGTGGCCGGTGGGCCAAAAAATACATCGACCGTGAATCGCAGCGAATAGGCGACGCTGAAAACACCGGCCAGCGTTGCTGCCACGGGCAAGGCGGTCTGCAGGAATGGCGTGGTGTTGATGTACACCGTCTCTGCAAAGAACATTTCCTTGGACAGAAAGCCGTTGAGCAGCGGCACGCCAGCCATGGCCGCACTGGCCACCATGGCCAGCGTGGCGGTGATAGGCATCATCTTGCGCAGGCCAGAGAGGCGCCGGATGTCCCGGGTACCCGATTCATGGTCGACAATGCCCACCGCCATGAAGAGCGAGGCCTTGAAGGTCGCATGGTTCATGATGTGAAAAACTGCCGCCACGGCTGCCAGCGGGCTGTTCAGCCCCAGCAGCAGCGTGATGAGGCCCAGGTGCGACAGGGTTGAATACGCCAGCAGCGCCTTCATGTCGTGCTGGAACATGGCGATATAGCCGCCCAGCAGCAAGGTGGCAGCACCTGCGCCGCCGACCAGCCAGAACCATTCCTCGGTGCCGCTCAAGGCTGGCCACAGGCGTGCCAGCAAAAACACGCCCGCCTTGACCATGGTGGCCGAATGCAGGTAGGCGGAGACTGGCGTCGGCGCTGCCATGGCGCGTGGAAGCCAGAAATGGAACGGAAACTGCGCGCTCTTGGTCAGTGCCCCCAGAAGAATCAGCACCAGGGTAGGTGTATACAGGTCATGGGCGCGGATCTGATCGCCCGCAGCCAGAACATTGTCCAGTTCATAGCTGCCGACGATGTGCCCCAGCAGCAAGACGCCTGCCAGCAGACACAAGCCGCCCGTGCCGGTGACGGTGAGCGCCATGCGCGCGCCCAGGCGGGCGTCCTTGCGGTGGTGCCAGTAGCCGATCAGCAGGAACGAGAAAAGGCTTGTCAGCTCCCAGAAGAAGACCAGTTGAATCAGGTTGCCCGACAGCACCACGCCCATCATCGATCCCATGAAGGCGAGGAAGAACGAGAAAAACCGTGGCACGGGATCGGCCTGCGACATGTAATAGCGCGCGTACAGCACCACCAGTGAACCGATGCCCAGCACCAGGATGGAGAACATCCAGGCAAAGCCATCCATGCGGAAATGCAGGTCCAGCCCCAACTGACCCAGCCACGCCACGTTTTGGTGGACGACCCCGTTGTTCTGCGTCTCCGGAAAGAGCAGTGCCACCTGAACAGCACAGAAAACGCTGATCGCCCCGGCCAGCGTGGATTCGGTATTGCGGGCGTTGGCTGGCAGCAGCGCTGCAATTGCGCTGCCGATGAAGGGGAGAAGGATCAGGTAAGAGAGTGCCATTTTTTGTAAATTCTACAAGCCAGCTCATCTTTTACTGCTACGAAAACCCGAGCAAATTCAGGATATTGCCTCGCGCTATCTGATAGCAAATATCCTATGTGTGCGTCTGCAAACACGGCAGCAAAGGCCCTTGCTTATTGTGCAGTGCGAGAAGCCGAGGGAAGCGGAGGTTCGGGCGTCGCAAAGCTTTTCCCATTCACCGTCAACCCGCGCTGCGACAGTTGTGCCGCCTTTTTTTGCCCGATACCGGAGACGCGCAGCATCAGGTCTGCCCAATCCGTGAACGGCCCCCTCTGGCGGGCCTGCAGAATGCGGCCCGAGGTGGCGGGGCCGATGCCATGGATGCCGTCCAGCTGGGCTTCGGTGGCCACATTGGCCTCCACGTGAGCCCATGCCAGCTGGGTGCACATGGCCAAACCGACGAGACTCCAACGCCATTGCATAGAACCTCCTGCATCCCGACGAACGCCGGGGTCGAGATCCGATGCTAGCAGAGCTTCTGTCAGTTCAGCGGGCTTACTGCTCTTCGACGCGGCGTGGCGGGTAGCTGTCCCACGACTGGCAGCCCGGGCATTGCCAGAAGTGTTGACGTGCCTCAAAGCCACAGGCAGCGCAGCGGTAGCGTGTCAATGGCTTGGCGGCAGTATCCAGTGCGCGCTGAATGGCGGGGTGGTGCTCTTCGTGAGACAGGGTTTCTTCTGCCAGCCAGCGACCGGCTGCGACGAGTGAAGGTTCGTGGGCCAGATGCTCGATGTACCACTCGCGGCCCAGGGGCGGTATGGCGGCAGGCACCATGCCCAACTCGTCCATCTGAACCAGGCTCTGCATCACGTCCAGCGAAGGATCGCTGGCGTAATTGGCCCGCAGCAGGTTGCGCACCTCGGCCTTGCGATCATCGGTCTTGGCCAGTTCCACCATCAGGGGGGCGACCAGCGGCACGGAGGAGGGTGAGACGGCAGCCAACTCCAGCAGGGTGCTCAGCGCGGAGGCGGGCTCGCCATGCTTGTGCTGCAACTGGGCGAGTTCAATGCGCGGCCGTGGCGCGCGTGGCGCTTCGGACTGGGCTTCGTGCAGCAGCGCACGGGCGGCATCCAGCTTGCCTTGCGCCTGCTGGGCCACGGCCTGCTCGCACAGATAGTGGGCAATGCGCACACTGTAGTCGCCCTGGCCGTTGGATTGCATCTGGCGTGCAATCTGTACAGCCTGCGGCCAGTCGTGGGCGCGTTCGTAGATGGCAAGGCGTGAGAGGCGCGCCTCGTTTTCGTACGGGGTATCGTCCAGGCGCGCCAGGGCATCTTCGGCACGGTCGAGCAGGCCGGCCTTCAAAAAATCGAGCGCCAGTGCGTGCTGCGCACGGTCGCGCTCGGCCTTGCCGATGTCGGCGCGCTGCAGCAGATGCTCGTGCACGCGCACAGCCCGGCTGTACTCGCCACGGCGTCGAAACAGGTTACCTAGTGCGAAATGCAGCTCGGCCGTGTCCGGATCGTTCTGCACGGCTTCGATGAAGGCGTCAATGGCCTTGTCCTGCTGCTCGTTGAGCAGAAAATTCAGGCCTTTGAAATAGGCCTTGGGGGCGCTGCGGTTTTCGCGGCGGATCTGGCGCAGGTCGAAGCGGGAGGCCAACCAGCCCAGCACAAAGGCAGCCGGAAAGCCCAGCAGAATCCAGGAGATATCAAATTCCATGAGGAGGCAGCGGTTCGGCCTTGAAAGAGGCGTCGGTCACATTGGCGGCGGGGACTGCGGGTGGCTCGGCCGCTGGAGGTACGGCAGCGCGCTGCGCAGCCTTGCGATGCTTCCACCAACGCGGCACCATGCCGACGATGCCCACGATCACGCCCGCGCTGAAAGCCAGCAGCACCACAAGCACGAGAGGCGCCTGCCACTGGGTGCCAAAGAAAAAGTGCACCAATACATCGCGCTGGTTATTGAGCGCAAAGGCAAACAGCGTGAAGAAAATGACTGCCTTGAGCAGCCACAGCAGGTATTTCATAGAGGGTGCAGAAAGGGCCTGGTGCCATTCTACGTTCAATCACGGGGCTGGCTGCGCGACCACCATCTCTGTGCGTCTGCCTGGCAGGCTCATGCGGAGCCGGTGGATCTATGCCGATGTGAGCTGCTTGGCCATCTGCACGGTGGTCAGGCCGCTGTGCCACTCCTCATCGGGGCAGAAGCCGGTTTCCTGGTAGCCATGGCTCCCGTAGAACCCGCGTGCCTGCAGGTTGAAGGTGTCTGTCTCCAGGCGCGACTGTGCATGGCCCGCCGCCACCATGGCCGCTTCGGCATACCGCAGCAACTGGCCGCCTATGCCTTGCCCTTGATAGCGGGGCGACACATGCAGGGCATCGATGAAATCGCGGCTCCAGTCAATGACGCCTGCGATCTCGGCGCCAGACACGGCCACATGCATGGCACAAAGGCGTTCGCCCACATAGCGCAGGGTGCTGCCAGAGCTTTCGAAGCGTGCAATGGCGGCCGGGGTCAGTACCGGCTTCCAGGTGGCTTCATAGGTTTGCCCAAGAATCCGCACGATAGCATCTGCGTCGCCCGGCAAGGCTGGCCGAATGGTGATGGTAGACATGGTTGGCAATCCAGCGGTGTTTGTGCTCCTAGTTGGAGGCTGGAGCTGGAAGGGAGCACAAGCCCTTGGGCGGGCTGAAGCTCCTCAATGCAAGGAGCTTTTGGAATGAGAGGTGACGAGCCTTACCCCCGGCACTGGATCCACAGTTAGGGCTGCTTGGTTCCCCACCTGACCCGGTTGGCTGCTTCCCTCTGCTCGCTAGCGCTCGCTATGCGAGAAAGGGTGCCCGTCGGTGTCTATTGGGAGCCTGAAAACCCGCCGAATGCATGGTCTGACTCATCGTCTTTTTAGACCAAAGTGACACACAGAAGTGTCACACGGAATGGAGTGATTCTAGCAACGGATTTGAATGCCGCAAACGAGCTTTTGCGTTAGTGTTGAAATCGGGTCAGTGCATCTGGTGATGTATAGAAAGTGGCAGTTTGCTATGCAGGTTGATGCGGCTTCGAGAAAATGTGTATAGATATTTCGCTTTTCTATACACAATCGATGTTGATTGGGTATTTGTATTAAAATGTTTCTCGATCTATTGTTGTCTCAGCTGCGCCCTCAGCGGGCACTGTGAGTTGACCCTGGGTTCCAAGTGGGCTGCCGCTCTATCCTCCTGATGGATAGGAGCCATGGCAGGTACGTGACCAGCTATGGTCAAGCCGGTGGACTGCCACAAATGCAAGCCCTGTCCTCTAAGAGGCCTCGGAAACTGAAGCCTCAATTTCAGCGAGTGCCGCTTGCGCTTGGTCCTGAGCCTTGTACGCGGCCTTGTTGCATAAATCGGTTTGGGACTGAGTCTCCCCAAACCCCAGACGTAGTTATGCCACGGCCACCGTTTGGGGCGTGCCCAGCTCGGT